>NZ_JBVVAK010000027.1:0-78093 GCF_055792825.1 Microvirga sp. GN3 | reverse complement strand
CGAGGCCCGAACGTTCGACGCGCTCTGGCGAGCGCTCGGCGACATCTGCAATCTCTTCGAACCTCAAGAGTGCTGGAACTACCTCAAGGCTGCCGGATATGCGTCCGTGTAATCGTCCGATGCTCTAGCGCATCGTGCGGACCCAGAGGGCCGCGTCGGCGACCCGAAGGGCCACGCCAGTGAAAAGTGGACCCGGTTTTCGCTGACACGGACCTCCGGTTCTGCCCCGAACGATGCGCCAGCCAAGAGAAGAAGCATCGGCCCCAAAAGTGCACTCCTCTATGGACCGCACATTGCGCCGGTCTGATCGAGCGGCCCCCGATCAATCATCCGAAGCCTTCGAACAGCCACGTGATCTTGAGGATCACCGCACGGTACCGCGGGCCCGCCCTCCCGGGGTGCGGCAGGAGCATCCCGTCCCGACCGGCGCCGGATCGGTCAAAGCGCAGGTTCGGACCGCCGTCACGCAGGACCCACCAACCGTTGACGAAACCGGTGTCTCGTAGGTGGAGTATGGGTAGTTGTAATACGGGTATGTAGCCGCTGCCCCGATCACGGCACCCGTGGCCAATCCCCATCCGCCGTAATAATTCCCGTAATACGGATAGCGCCCATAGTAGGGATAGCGCCCGCCATAGTACGGATAACGTCCACGCCAATCACCACGATTGACGAAGCGATTGTCGAAGCGGCCGCCCGGGTTGTTGATCGCCGCCTGGCGAAAATCTCCACGACCGGGACGTATGGCGGCCGCGCGGACAGGCGCGCCGCCTGGCCGCGCGGCGATCGCCCGTCCGCGAAAATTCCCGCCGCCCATGCCGGCCCGAGGGACGTACATCCTCTGGCCTCCGATACCGCCGCCCCGGAAGCCGCCTCCACCCCGGAAGGCACCGCCTCCGCCGAACCCGCCGCCAATGCGGGCGCCCCCTCCGCCGCGACCACCACGCTGGGCATCGGCAACATCCGGGATCAGAAGCGCGCCCGCTGCGAGAGCGCACAGAGCCAGGAGAGTCCTGTTCATCGACGTTCTCCCTTTCACTGCCCGGCGCACTGCACCGCGCGGGGCAGGCTGACATGAGTGGAATACATTGTGCCCGCTGCGAAAACTTGCTTGATCGTTTGGGACAAGCGCTTGGCATTTGTTGCCATGAGGCTGCACGGGAACCTTACACCCGTCGACGAGCGCATCCCGGGCTTGCCATCCAGGAAAGGCAGAGAGGATTCACTTCAGGCCTTGCCTGACACTCTTCGCCTACTTCCATGTGCCACGTCACCAGCATGCCACGTCACCAGCAGCGACATGCCATTTGTCCCAACATGCCAAGGGACTGACACATTCGGTCAAGCAAGTTGCTCAACCGGTGCCATACTCGGGCTGGTCGGACGAGTGCCATTCGGCCGCCGAAGGACCGTCGCCGCACCGGACCATGCCCGGCTTCCTTTCGGCCTTACGCCTCCGGCCCTCGGTCCAGGCTGGAGAATCCTGAATGCCCTGACGAAGGAATCGACGAGAGGCATCATGAATGATCATTCGCGCAGTGACGGCGACCGCCAACCGACCCGCGTCACTCTCTTCCTGTTCGCGACCGGCATCGAAAACAGCTATCCCACGATCCAGAACGGCCGTGTGCGCCGGGACCAGATGGAGGAATGCGGTCACTACCGCCTTTGGCAGCGTGACTTCGAACTCCTCGACGATCTGAGCATCCGCTTCCTGCGCTATGGTCCTCCGCTGTACAAGACCTTCCTCGGACAGGGCCGATATGACTGGGACTTCGCCGACCTGACGTTCGCCTGGCTGAAAGACCGCGACGTCATCCCCATCGTCGACCTGTGCCATTTCGGCGTGCCGGACTGGATCGGCGATTTCCAGAACCCCGACTTCCCGGTGCTCTTCGCCGAGTACGCCCGAGCCTTTGCGCATCGCTTCCCATGGGTCCAGTTCTACACCCCGGTCAACGAGATGTTCATCTGCGCCCAATTCTCGGCCGCTTTCGGCTGGTGGAACGAACAACTGACGAGCGACCGTGCCTTCGTCACTGCGTTGAAGCATATGGCCAAGGCGAACGTGCTGGCCATGTACGCCATTCTGGAGGAGCGCCCTGACGCCATCTTCATCCAGAGCGAGTCGACCGAATACTTCCACGCCGACAATCCCCAGGCCATCAAGTCGGCGGAGTTCTACAACGCGCGGCGGTTCCTCTCGCTCGACCTGAACTACGGCTATCCGGTCAACTCGCACATGCACGAATACCTGCTGGACAACGGGATGACCCGCGACGAATACCATTTCTTCCTCGACAACACGCTTCGCCACCACTGCATCATGGGCAACGATTTCTATCACTCGAACGAGCACCGGGTGGATTCCAGCGGCAGGATCCTGCCTGCCGGAGAGGTGTTCGGCTACGACGAGATCACGCGCCAGTATCACGACCGCTATGGGCTGCCCGTGATGCATACCGAGACCAACTTCGACCAGGGCCATGAGGGCGATGAGGCCGTGGACTGGCTTTGGAAGCAATGGGCCAACGTGCTGCGGGTGCGCAACAACCGCGTGCCCATCGTCGGCTTCACCTGGTACTCGCTCACCGACCAAATCGACTGGGACATCGCTCTCCGCGAGCAGCGGGGCCACGTGAACCCTCGAGGACTATATGATCTCGAACGCAACATCCGTCCCGTGGGAAAGGCCTTCAAGAAGCTGCTCTCCCAGTGGCGTCAGGTCCTGCCGACCCAGAGCGTCTGCCTGTTCGTGCCGGTCATGCTGCCGAGCGAGTACGATGAGCCTGTGGCCGCCCGCCGCCGCGAGGGATGGCGCCGGTACTTGCGCCATGAACTGAAGACGAAGCCCGAACTCAGGAGCTAACATCGGCGCCATCCTGCGATTGGCGTTCAGATGGGCGCCCCGCGGCCTCGGTCCTGCCTGAACAGCACGACGACGGTGCGCGCCTCGGCTCGGTATGTTGGCCCGACGAGCGAAGGCGCTGCCCGCCAGGGGACAATATCTGCCGGAGATTCGAGCGAGGTATCGATCCATCGGCGCCATGCGCCGGGTTCGCCATCAACTCCCGGCGGCAATTCGAAATCCAAGGGTTCCCAATATGCATTCAGGATCAGGTAGACGCAGATCCCATCCTGTCGCACCTCCGCCTCGAGCGCGAGACTGTGGGAGTCATGGCCCCAGTCGGGCTGGCCGACCCGAACGCCATGCCATGTCTTCTGCGCTTGCTGGAGCAGGCGGCTCAGGCTCACCCGCTGACGCTCATGCTCGGTTCCCCGCCGGGCCCGCCGTGCGGTAAGCAGGCGCGCGAACCGGTATACGTCCGCGTGTTTGGCGAGCAGCGACCAATCGAACCAGCTTGTTTCATTGTCCTGACAATAGGCATTGTTGTTGCCGGACTGGGTTCGCCGCACCTCGTCGCCCATCAGGATCATGGGCATGCCGAGGGAGAGCATCGTCACCGTCAGGAAGTTCTTGACCTGCCGATTTCGCAGCGTCTCCACGGCGGGATCGTCGGTCGGGCCCTCCACACCGCAATTCCAGCTATGGTTGTCGTCCGCCCCATCGCGATTATTCTCACCATTGGCCTCGTTGTGCTTGCGATCGTAGGACACAAGGTCGTTGAGGGTGAAGCCGTCGTGGCACGTGACGAACTTGACGCTTTGCTCGGCCTCGCGCCCTTTATGCCCGTAAATCTCGGGACTTCCCAACAATCGGTCGGCAATTCGCGCCACCGAACCCGGATCGCTACGGAAGAATGCGCGCGCATCGTCACGGAAGCGTCCGTTCCATTCCTTCCAACTGTCCCCGATGAAGCTGCCGACCTGATAGAGCCCCGCCGCATCCCACGCTTCCGCGATAAGCTTCGTACCGGCGAGCACTGGATCCGACTCGATGTCCCACAGGATCGGCGGGTTCGGGATCGGCTGCCCCATCGCATCCCGCGCAAGAACCGACGCGAGATCGAACCGAAACCCGTCCACATGCATCACTTCCACCCAATACCGGAGGCTGTCGACGATCATCCGACGCACGACGGCGTGGCTGGCATTGAGGGTGTTGCCGGTGCCAGTGTAGTCCGCGTAGCGCGAGCGATCCCTCTCAAGAGTGTAATATGCGGTGTTATCCACCCCGCGGAAGCAGAGGGTCGGCCCATCACGGTCGCCCTCCGCGGTGTGATTGAACACGACGTCGAGGATAACCTCTATGCCGGCCCGGTGCAGGGCCTTGACCATATCACGGAACTCGTCCACCGGCCCGAGCAGGTCCTGGCGCGAGCTGTAAGCCTGATGCGGCGCGAAAAAGGAGACGGGCGCATAGCCCCAATAGTTGACCTTGCGCGGTGGGGAATCCTGCGGATCGAACTGGAACACCGGCATCAGCTCGACGGCAGTAACGCCTAGTTCCTGAAGGTACGGAATCTTCTCGACCAGGCCGGCGAAGGTGCCACGGACCTTCTCATCGACACCGGAGTTGGGGTGACATGTGAACCCGCGCACATGCATCTCATAGATGATGGTCTGGGCGGAGAACCGCCGCAGGGGGGCATCGCCCTCCCAATCGTAGGCGGACGGGTCCACAACCACGCTCTTCATCGCCGTGAGGGTGTTCTCGCCAGGCTTTCGCGCAGCATCGCGGCTGTAATTCTTCGGCACGGCCACGCCACGGCCGTAGGGATCGAGGAGAAGCTTGCCGGGATCGAACCGCATGCCCCTCGCGGGCTCGAACGGCCCATCCATGCGATAGCCGTAGAGTTGTCCCGCCGCCAGACCCGGGACGAAGACGTGCCAATAGTGATAGGTGCGATTGACGGCGGGATCCAGGCGGACCACCTGCCGCGCCCGTGCCTCGTCGGCGTGGTCGAACAATAGTAACTCCACCCCAGTCGCATGCTTGGAAAAGACGCTGAAGTTCACTCCCTCGCACATGGGTGTCGCTCCGAGCGGCGATGGAACTCCCAGTGCAGAGACCCGGAAGCGGCTCGGGTGCGTCCCCTCGTCCTTACGCTGATGCATCGTCGTGGTCCCCTCCGGCCCGCTCCAATCCCGCCGCATCACCCCTCGGTATCGCCGATGCTCTCAGGGCACCGGGCACGGCTGCACGTTCCAGATCTGGGACGCATATTCTGCAATCGTCCGGTCGCTGGAGAACCTTCCCGAACTGGCAACGTTCAGGATGACTTTTCGCACCCAAGCATCCGGATCAGCATAGAGATCGAGCAGCCGCTGGTCCGCTTCGAGATAAGACGTCAGATCGGCCAAATGCATGTAATGGTCGCCATGCGTGAGCAGGACATCGCGCAAGGGTTCGAAAATGCCGGGCTCGTAGCGGCTGAAGTGATTTGAGAAGATGAGATCCAGTGCGGCACGCGTTTCCGGCTCGTTGTCGTAATGCCAGTACGGACTATACCAGCCCCGGCTGCCCGCCACCTGTTCGGCCGTTAGCCCGAACAGGAAGAAGTTGCCCTCGCCGGCGGCCTCGGCCATCTCGATCGTCGCTCCGTCGCGGGTCCCGAGCGTCAGGGCCCCGTTCATCATGAACTTCATGTTGCTCGTGCCGCTCGCCTCATAGCCCGCCGTCGAGATCTGGTTGGAGACGTCGCTGGCGGGAATTAGTCTCTCAGCCAGCGACACGCAATACTCGGGCAGGAACACCACCTTCAGGCGCCCTTTGACGGCCGGATCTGCGTCAATCGTGTCAGCCAGATTGTTGAGGAACTTGATGATGATCTTGGCCAGCTGATAGGCTGGCGCCGCCTTGCCTGCGAAGACGAACGTGCGCGGAGCCATCTCAAGGTCTGGGTTCTCCCGCAGCCGGTTGTAGAGCACGACAATGCGCAGCCCATTCAGCAGTTGCCGTTTGTACTCGTGAATGCGCTTGATCTGGCTATCGAAGATCGATGCCGGATCCACGACCACTCCGGACGTCGACTTGAGCCACTCGGCGAACCGCGACTTGGCATCCTGCTTGGCCCTGCGGATGTCATCCCTGAAGCTCCTGTCGTCAGCGAGCGGCTTGAGTTTTTCCAATTCGGCAAGATCCGTGATCCAGCGGTCGCCGATGGCGTCGGTGATGATCCCGGCAAGGGCCGGGTTGGCCAACAGCAGCCACCGACGCGGCGTCACGCCGTTCGTCTTGTTGCTGAAGCGCTCCGGAAACATCTCGGCGAGATCCTTGACGGTCACCCTTCGCAGCAGACCGGAATGGATCGCGGCAACGCCGTTCGTGCTGTGCGAGCCGACGATGGCGAGGTTCGCCATCCGGACCTTGCGCCCGCCGCGTTCGTCGATGAGGCTCACGCGTTCGATACGGCCCTCGTCGCCGGGGAACCGGTTCCGCACATCGTCAAGGAGGCGGCGATTGATCTCCAGGATGATCTCGAGCTGCCGCGGCAGCAGCACCTCGAACCACCGCAGGGGCCATTTCTCCAATGCCTCGGGCAGGAGGGTGTGGTTCGTATAGGCCAGCGTCCGCCGGGTAAGGTCCCAGGCCTCGTCCCATCCGAGATGTGCCTCATCGAGGAGGATCCGCATCAACTCGGCAACGGCAAGGCTGGGATGCGTGTCGTTGAGCTGGATGGCGGCCCTGTCGGGAAGGGCGCGCCAATCGGGATTGTTCCGACGGAAGCGCCGCACGAGGTCGGCCAGCGAGCAGGCGACGAGGAAGTACTCCTGCACGAAGCGCAGGCCTTGCCCCATGCTCGTGGAGTCGTCGGGATAAAGCACGCGCGTCAGGGTTTCGGCCGAGAGCCGCTCGGCCAGCGCACCCACGAAGTCGCCGGCGCTGAACTCATGGAAGTCGAACGCCTCGGGCGCCGCGGCCGCCCAGAGCCGGAGCGTGTTGATAGTCCTGCCACCGTAACCGACGACAGGCCGATCATGGGGGATCCCCAGAAGGATCGATGGCTCACCAAGGACTGCGGCGAGCTTTCCGCTTCGCACCTCGAACGAGCAGCCGAGCCTGACCTCCACCTGCTCCTGCGGCCGGGCGGCCTCCCACGGATCGGGTCGCCGCAACCAGTTGTCCGACTCCTCGTGCTGCCAGCCATCCCGGATCGACTGACGGAAGATGCCGTACTCGTACCGCAACCCGTAGCCCATGGCGGGAAGCTGCATCGTTGCCATCGAGTCGAGGAAGCAGGCCGCCAGCCGGCCGAGCCCGCCATTCCCCAGGCCGGCATCGGGCTCCTGTTCAAGCAGGGCGAGCCAGTCGAGCCTCTTCTCATCGACAGCCTGCTTTACCATCGGGTCAAGAAGGAGGTTCATGATGTTGTTGGCCAGGGAGCGCCCTATGAGGAACTCCATGGAGAGATAGTAGATGCGCTTGGCGTTCTCGCGCTCATAGGTCCGCTCTGTGAGGGGCCAGCGCTGCGAGAGGACGTCCCTCACGGACTTGGCGGCGGCCTCGTACTGCTCGCGCGGGCCGATTGCCTTCGGATCCATGACATTGTCGAACATGAGATGGCGCTCGTAGAGCGCGTTACTCGCCCCTGTGAGCTGAACCGGTCCGCATGCATATTGCTTGAGGAGTTCCTTGGCCGTGGGAGAAGATGAGATCTTCGCGACGGTTCTGGTCCTGTCGCTGTTCATACTTTCATCCCTCTCTGATCGCCGGGCACTGCTGTCAAAGGTAAGTCCATCATTCCGATCCGCGGCCTTCGGTCCCTCAAAGTTCGAGATATCGCTCAGCCCGAGGCTTCCGGGTTGCCTCGCTTGAGATCGTGATAGATTCGCTCCACGTCGGCCTGCCGGTACAGCTCGGTTCCCGCCGTCAGGACTGCGGCAGTCCCGGCCGCCATGCCCAGGACGAAGGCATCCTCCGGACTTCGCCCTTGCGACAGGCCGAAGATCATGCCGGCCAGGAAGCTGTCACCGGCACCGACGGCGCTTTTGGGCACCACCTCTACGCCCTGGATACGGACACACTTGCCTCGGGTCCCGAGCAGCGCCCCATCGCGACCGAGCGTCAGGGCGACGATTTCCGCCGCTCCCGAGGCAATGAGTTCCTGAAGTGCTGCCTCCTGGTCCGCAGGATCCGGGAGTTTCCGGCCGATCAAGCTTTCCAGTTCGCCCAGACTCGGCTTGATCAGGTAGACACCTTGCCGTGTGGCATGACGGAGAGCCTCACCGGAGGTGTCGAGAACGAGCTTCGCTCCCTTCCGGGCGGCGATCTGGCCCACTCGGACATAGAAGTCATGCGGGACACCACGAGGCAGGCTGCCGCTCGCGACCAGATAATCGCAGTCGATCCCTTCCAGCACGGAAAGGCAGACCTGCCATTCATCCGCGGTCACGGCGGGACCTTCGGGGACAAAGCGAAACTCCAGGCCGGACGATCTCTCATGCACCGTGTGGCTGACACGCGTATGTCCCCTGATGGGAATGCGCCTGATGTCGATACCGGCAGCCTGCACCAATTGATCGAGGATCGGCCCCGTCGCTCCCCCCGACAGGTAGACGGCCAAGGCGGATCCACCAAGCTCCTTGACGACACGGGCAATATTGATCCCGCCCCCGCCAGGATCATAGCGCTCAGCCCAGGTCCTGATCTTGTGTATGGGCCAGACCTCCTCCGCCTCCGCTGCGCCATCGATGGCAGGGTTCAGAGTCAGCGTCACAACTCCTGTCATCACATTATCCTTGACGTTGAAGCCGGTCGCGTAAAGGACCCGACCTATCGGGAGGGTCTGCGCCACTCACTCCCAAATAGCGCAGTCGATCTCGCTGTCTCGTCCGGATGGCTAGATCCTCATGACGACGCGCCCATCGATCCTGTTGTCGCGCATCCGGCCGAAGATGTCGTTGATCGCCTCCAGGGGTTCGAGCGGGAGTTCAGTGCCTGATAGAAAGTGACGATCCCTTGACACTTTGGGTCATCGGGTATCGCTGCAGCGATGCCCGGGTGCTAGCCGCCAGCCTTGACCCGCTTCAAAAGAGTCTCGATGTCATCCGTCAGATCCACGATGGCCCGCGGATGTCGCTGCTTCCCCATGCGCCACTGCTCACGCTGCGACGCAGTTGTCTTCAACTGGAGTGGCGGCGTACTGGACCTCGGAGGCTCAACGGGAGTGCGAGGTGCGCCTTGCTTCACGTCACTGTGGATCAAGTAAATCGCAATGACCATCAGCATCGGCACCAGGGCGATCAGTCCCAGCGCGATCCAGTCCTGAGGTGTCATGTTCGACCAAAGAGCATCCATGGGAAGCCTCCCCGAATGACCTCGGATTATGCCTTCCCGGAGACATACGCTGTCCCAGCGGGGATGGGGCCATCCATTCTATCGCCGATTCTCGCCCGGTCGTACGGTCAAAATGGGATCTGCCGTCACTTAGGTAGTCCCGAATGGTCTCGGAACACGAGTCAGGCCCCACACTAATCCCGCCGTAATCGGGCGCGACCGAATAATGCGACGACGACGCAAATCGGCCAATGCGGGCACAGTCCTCTGTGGCTGGCGATCCGGAGCGGTTTGGCTCAAACTGTCAAGACATTGTCCCCTTCGATATTGAACTAAAGCCGGACGCAGCACGCATGCTGCGCTCAGAGTAACAGACTGGCAGATCACAAACCCTCATACCATTCTGCGTCTCCTTAAGGCCAGCAACTCGGCGTCAAGATCAACCTGACCAGCCTTGATCATGCGCACGATGGATCGGAAATAGCCGCCAGCACTTCGGATCCTGTTCCGACCACTTGAGACGTCATCGTCATAGAGCTGCAGGACATAAATCGCGGCCGTCGCAGCTTGGACAGCGCCGATCTCCTCGACAGCCTCATCCCACGCGCTCGGGTGAGCCCCGAGAGACGCTCTCAGGAAGCGGCCTGCCGCAATAACATCGACGATGTCGCGGATGGGATGGGAACAATGGGAAACCACCGGACAGGCTTCGGAGATCAAAGCCGGCAGCAGCGGCCCGGATCGCAGCTGGCTTCGACCGGCAGGCTGAGCATCAACCCGGATGCCCTTGTCACAAGTCTCACTAGGCAATCCTTTCTCTGTTTCTATTTGTCGGCATTCCGTGCCGCCACAGCCCGCCTGATAGAAGGCTTCTTCGGCGAACTGCCGGACCTCTTTCCACGCTTTGAGCAGCCCCTCTGGAAGGGTCGATCCAGAACGCTTGGGGGTGCGGGCCTTCAGCGTGGCGAGGCTGCTCTCGATCTGACCGCGATCAACGGCAGGGTGATATTGAGCGAGCGCACTGAGCGCTTCCTCGACCGCACGGCGGCAGATGGTAATCTCGTCAAAGGAACGCTTCAGGTGTTCCTTCAGGCGCTTCTGTTCGGCAATGACCGCGGTCCACTCGCCTCTGCGGGCATAGAGTGGCGTCAGATCGAATCCGAAGGCATCCACGATGGTACCGGCAGCATCGCGCACAGCATAGCGCTTGCCGTTGGACGAGTCCTTCGGGATCACAAGCTGGCATTCGATGAGGGCCCGAACGGCATTGCGAACGGCACGTTCCGATAGCCCCGTCGTGGACATCAGACGCTGATTGGAAGGCCAGACAAGCAGCCGGTCCATCTCCTGTTCGCCCCAGCACGCCACCAGTTGGCTCAGCACCAGACGCTGCGGAGCACTCAATCCAAGCGCCTTCTCGGCTTCGCGAGCGGACGCCGAGAGTTCTTTGCGTGTCACGGCGCGCCCGACTTCGAGCGCAAACTTCCTCGCGGCCAAAGCAGCGTGTCTCAGCCGCCGGCCTCCTGACGATGCGAGCTGCATCGTATCCCTCCATGTTGAGGGCAAAGCGGGTGCGTTCACCGAAACCGATGTTGTTGACACCCAGCTTATCGGGATGGCATAAGGATTGCTGTCAAACGAATCCGTCGCCGTCCCTCGGTGACTCCAAAGGCCCTCGAAGTTCCCGCTTCGTGGGCCTTTTGCTTTGCCTAGCCTTAGTTCACGTTTGTCTTCTCCTGATCGAAGAGCGCTGCGGGGCGATGGGCGATTGCATGCCGGCTTGCTCGATCACCCCTCGCGAGGGTGTCGAACCCACGCCGATGACCTCAGATGCCAAGCACGTCGGCCTCCCGGAATCCTGCTCAACGACAGGTTTCTCGGAAGTGCCGATGACCGCGGTACTCAGCGTACCGACGGTGCAAACTCCATTGTCTCGTAACGCCGCCAGAGATGTCCGATTCGGTGTTACGGGTGGAGTCGATCTGTAAGAATTGGTTAAGGCTGACCACAGATTTGTTGAAAAGGCGGAAGCCATGCGATTCGCCGGGGTAGAACCGCCGAGTCAAGACAAAGCTGATATTGACTACACGGCGACCGCTTGATTCGACTGGTATCCAGCTTTTACTGAAACGGCCTCAGAGTTATCCACGGAATGCTGGATGGACTGCCAGGTATATTTCAGATTACATCTTGATCGATGCCTTATGGCGCATCTCAAGCGGGAGATATCCATCCGATGCTCCACTCTTTGAAGAGCGCATCGTTGGATGCGGAAAACGTGTGGCGAGCAGGCACCGCTCCACTCGCATGGCAACTTGCCACCGATCGACGTCGACCTTGGGGGCGGTGAGGCCATCCATCGCGCGATCATCGATTAAAGACTGTCGTTGCGGCGTCAAATGCGGGCCACTGACTCAGTCGCAGAGACGAGCCGGAGCCTTCCATTGTGGCAACCGCTATTGAAAAATCTCGAGCGCGGACGCTGTTTCATTTCGGAAAACCCACCGGCAAGCAAGCAGATACTACTTTAGTCGCTACAGGCAGGACTGCGATCATCATAACGGGCAGATCTCTGAGCCCACCTATAACCTTTAGGAATAAAGTGCCCAATTTTTCGACTTTGACATAAGTTTGTCTGCCTTACAGCCTCTGGCTTCCAGACGGGAGAATAAAGGCTATGAAGCGCAATATTTTATCGGCAACTTCGGCTCTCGCTATGCTTATGCTGGGCGGCGCCTTCGCGGGCACTGCGGCTCAGGAGAAGGTGCTGCAGATCAGCGCCGGCGGTACCGACATCGCGACCCTCGACGCTCACCGGGCAAGTGCGACGACCGATAAAGCATTGGTCGGCTGGATGTACAATGGCCTTGTCCGCTTCCCTCCGGGAAGCGCCGATCCGAAGGATCTGCAGCCCGATCTTGCCGAGCGTTGGGAGACCTCTGCCGATAGGAAGACTTGGACGTTCTTTCTTCGCAAGGGGATAAAGTTCCACGACAACTGGGGTGAACTCACGGCAGACGATATCGTCTACTCGCTCAAGCGTGCCGCCGATGCTAAATCCTCAACCTTCGCGGCCAATTTCGCCAGCATCGGTACCGTCGAGAAGGTCGATGACTATACCGTGCGGATCACCTTGAAATATCCGGATGCGAACTTCCTTGGAACCGTATCCAATTACCATGGCGGCAACATCGTCAGCAAAAAGGCGGCAGAGGAACTCGGCACCAAATATGCCTCACAACCGGTCGGCACGGGGCCGTTCAAGTTTGCCGAGCATGTGACCCAGCAATACGTCAAGCTCGTCGCCCACAAAGACTACTTCCGTGGCGCTCCGAAGATCGATTCGATCATGTATCGCATGATCCCGTCGGACAGCGCCCGTGAGCTGGCATTCGCGTCGGGTGAACTGGACGTGATGTACGGGAAGCGTGAGCAGCGCTGGGTCAATACGGCACGCAAGCGCGGAAACATGATCGTGGATATCTTCCGGCCGGGCGAGTTCCGCACGCTTCACCTCAACCGCAGCATTCCGCCGCTTGATGACGTTCGCGTCCGTAAGGCCATCGCATATGCCGTGAATGTCGATGACATCGTGCGCTATGTCGGCAAGGATGTGGGCCCGAAGGGCTGCTCGGTTGTTCCTCCGGGCTATCTTGGTGAAGACTGCTCGGCAGGAAGCTACGAGTATAACCCGGAGAAGGCCAAGGCGCTTCTCGCTGAGGCCGGACACGGCAACGGGCTCGTTCTCAAGTCTGTCGTCTCCAACATCTCGGCGCAGCTGCCGATCATGGAGATTGTGCAGTCGCAGCTCGCCAAGGTCGGGATCAAGCTCGATATGAACGTGGTCGATCACCCGACATACCAGAGCCAGAGCAGAAAGGATGCAAGCGCCATTGTTTTCTATGGTGCGGCACGCTTTCCGATCGCCGATACCTACCTGACGGAATTCTATCACTCGAATTCCATTGTCAGTAAGCCTACCGCGGTCACCAACTTCTCCCACTGCTCCGTGGCTGATGCGGAAATCGACGGCGCGCGCGCGGAGAGCGATCCTGCCAAGCAGCTCGCGCTCTGGAAGGAGGCTCAGCGCAAAATCCATGAGGATGTCTGTTCCATCCCCCTGTTCGATCTTCAGCAAGTCTGGGCCCGCAACGAGCGGGTGGATCTTGGTTATGAGCTGAAAGGCGCCATGAACCTCGCTCCGCCGATTACCGAAGCAACCACGCTCAAGTCTCGCTGAGCAGTTCGCGGGAGATGCGCTCGGCTGTCAGGCGTGTCTCCCGCAGAAATGTCTCGACAAGACCCGCATTGCGATTCTCGCGGATGCGACAGAGCTGAAAGTCGAATGGCACGAGCGGCTCGAACCGACGGACAGCGACACGGCCCTTCATTCCGCTGATGAACAGGGGGTGGACCAGAGATACGCCAAGGCCCGCGGCGACGAATTCGCAGAGCGTGGGAGCTGTCGTGGTCATCAAAACGACGTTCAGCCTGACGGAATAGCTCTCGAAAATTGACGTGATCCGCTGGCCGGTAGAGCTCTCCGGATCGAATGAGAGAAACGGTACATTATCCAGATCATTTGGTTCGATCACGCTGCGCTCCGCAAGAGGATGGTCGAGCGGCATGACGCAGACGAGCGGGTGCTCCATGAGCGGCTCGGACATGATGTAAGGATTATCTATGCGCGAGCTGATGAGCCCGACGTCCAGCTTGCGGGTCACCAGCCAATCCGCGATCCACTGTGAGCTTCGCGTCTGAATTGAGCAGTAGACATTCGGATGCGAGCGGAGAAAGCTCATGGTCGCCTGCTGGATGAATGCGCCGGCTAGAGCAGGCATCACTCCGACCAGCAATTGTCCCTGCTCCTCCCTGCGGATGGCTGCAACGGCGTTCTCAACCTGCCGGATGCCAGCGAAGATTCTGTCGATCTCCTCATAGAGGCGCATGCCGCGCTCCGTTGGCGCTAAGCGACCCTTCACCCGATCGAAGAGCTCAAGACCGGTATCCTCTTCCAGGTGAGCAATCAGCTTGCTGACCGCGGGCTGCGAAATGCTAAGCATTTCGGCCGCTCTGCTGACCGTCCCGTTCTCAATCACGGACTTGAACGCTTCGACTTGGCGAAGATTGAGTGGGCGACGCATCCTATAACCTTCATGAATAGGCCGGCAATAATTACGACTTTGACGAAATAGACACTGTCTTCGTACCGTCATGTTCTGCAAGAGGAAAATCAATGCAGACGGACGTTATCGTCATCGGAGCAGGAACTGTCGGAGCCGCAATCGCCTTCGGATTGGCGCAACGGGGGCAGCGTGTCCTCGTGCTCGATGGCGACGATGGGGATTACCGCGCGGCGCGCGCGAATTTCGGCCTCGTCTGGCTGCAGGGCAAAGGCATGAACATGCCTGCCTATCAGGAATGGACGCGGCGCAGCGTCGATCTCTGGACGGAGTTCAACAACGAGCTGGCAGATCTGACCGCAACCGATCTCCAATATGAGAACAACGGCGGCCTTGCTTTCTGTCTCGGCGAAGAAGGGCTCGAAAAGCGTCGGCAGTACCTCCATACCCTGCATGAGCAGCGGGGCGGCAACGATCTCGGCTTTGAAATGCTCGACCGGACGGCGCTCGAAAAGCTTTTCCCCCGTGTACGCTTCGGGCGGGAGGTCAGCGGTGCAAGCCTGGGACTGCATGATGGCCACGCCAACCCCCTGAAATTGCTTGCCGCATTGCATTCAGGCATCACCAAGCAGGGAGGCGCCCTGCGCCATTGCAGCAGGGTCACAGCAATCATCCCCGGCTCGCAGGGCTTTACCGTCGAGACGCAGGAGGAGCGCTTCTCCGCCTCCCGCGTGGTCATCGCCGCAGGGCTCGGATCCACGGCCCTGGCTGCGCAGGTCGGCCTTCATGTGCCGCTTCGTCCGCAGCGTGGGCAGGTTTTGGTGACGGAACGGATCGCACCTTTGCTCCCCTTGCCGGCGAGCGGTCTGCGTCAGACCCGTGAGGGTACGATCATGATCGGTGCGACGCAGGAGGAAGTCGGCTTCGACACGTCGACAACAGGCCACGCCGCCTCACTTCTCAGCCGCAAGACAGCACAGCTGGTGCCGGCGCTTGCCGATCTCACACTCGTGCGGCAGTGGGCTGGGCTGCGGGTCATGACCCCGGACAGCTATCCGATCTACGCCGAGTCGCCGGTCCATCCGGGTGCGTTCGTGACCTTATGTCATTCCGGCGTCACGCTCGCCGCCGTCCATGCCACGATCATTGCGGAGGCTATCATCGCTGGTGAGCTGCCCTCCACCCTCGCCCCCTTCCACCATAGGCGTTTCGATGTTCCGAAAGCTGCATGAGCCCTCCGAGAGGGCTGTTACCGTCTTCATCGACGGCGTTCCCGCGCCGGCAGAACTGGGCGAGAGCGTCGCCGCTGTATTGTTGCGCGAGGCTCCTCACTGGTCCCGCACAACGCCGGTGACTCAGAGCAAGCGCGCCCCCTATTGCATGATGGGAGTCTGCTTCGAATGTCTCGCCATCGTCGATGGCGTCGCCTCCGTTCAAACCTGCCTCACCCCCGTGCGCGACGGAATGCGCATCGAGCGCCAATACGGAAAGCGGAGTCTCAGCGCATGACGAGCGTGGATCTTTTGATTGTCGGTGCCGGTCCGGCCGGAATGGCCGCAGCCGTCGAGGCGCGGCGCCACGGCCTCGACGTGCTGGTGATCGATGACCAGCCGGAGCCCGGCGGTCAGATCTGGCGTTCTGTCGAGACGGTTGCTGCGGCGCCGCGCGGCGCGCTTCTCGGCAAGGCTTATCAGTCAGGAAAGGCGTGCGCGGAGGCCTTTCGTGCCAGTGGTGCGAAGTATGAGCCGGGCACCCAGCTCTGGCAGATCGAGCCCGGCTTTCGCGCCTTCGTGACCCGCAACAGGCAGGCGTCCGTAATCCAGGCCAAAAGCGCGATCCTGGCGACGGGGGCTCAGGAACGCCCTGTTCCTTTCCCGGGCTGGACATTGCCGGGGGTCCTCACTGTCGGTGCAGCCCAGATCCTTCTGAAAACATCCGGACAAATTCCGAGCACACCCGTATGGATCGCAGGCAGCGGCCCGCTGCCTCTCCTTTACATGGTCCAACTCCTGCGTGCCGGTGGCAAGATCGCCGGATATCTCGACACGACTCCTCCAGGCCGGCGCCGGGCCGCCCTGCCCCATCTCGCCAAGGCAGTCGGCGCAGCGGGCGATCTCCTGAAAGGCCTTGCCTGGTGGGGAATGCTCCGCAAGGCCGGGATTCCGATCATAAAGCATGTCGCCGATATCGAAGCGATCGGTTCGGAGCGCATCGAGGCCATCCGGTATCGCACGCGGGATGGACAGGAGCGGACCTCTCCCGCGAGCGTCCTTCTCGTGCATGAAGGCGTCGTGCCGAGCATCCATGCGGCGCTGGCGCTGGGCTGTGCGGTGGAATGGAGCGAAAACCAGGACTGCTACGTGCCGGTGCTGAACGCTTGGGGAGAAAGCTCCCAATCCGGGATCTTCATCGCTGGAGATGGAGCGGGTATCGCAGGTGCGCAGGCAGCACTGCATCGCGGCAGGCTGGCGGGGCTCGGAGTGGCCATGAAACTCGGGCGCGTCGGGGAGCGTGCAGCGGAGGAGGCCGCGAGACCCATCCGGCAGAAGCTCGCCCGGGAACTTGCGCTCCGGCCATTCCTCGACGCTATGTACAAACCCCGTCCTGAGGTGTTTGCCCCGAGCGATGCAACCATCGTGTGCCGCTGCGAAGAGGTTACGGCTGGCGATATCCGCGCCATGGCGGCCGTGGGACGTCCAGGCCCCAATCAGGTCAAGGCCTTCACACGTGCGGGGATGGGCCCATGCCAGGGACGGCAATGCGGCTACACGGTCACGCAGATCCTCGCCGCTGCCGAGGGACGCCTGCCGAAGGACGTCGGTTTCTACCGTGTCCGTCCGCCGCTCAAGCCGGTGACGCTCGGCGAGCTTGCCTCTCTTGAGCAGGAGAAGGCTTCGTGAGCAGGATCATTCCCGATACCGCGGTGATCGGTGGCGGACTGCACGGTTTGTCAGCCGCGCTCCACTTGGCGCGCGCCGGGCGGCGCGTCGTCGTCCTCGAGAAATCGTGGGTCGGCCGTCATGCCTCCGGCGCGACGGCAGCGGGCGTGCGCACCTTGGGGCGCGATCTGGCCGAGGTGCCGATCTCGCTCGAAGCCATGGACATGTGGCATCGAATCGAGACGATCGTCGGCGACAGTTGCGGCTTCCATTCCTATGGCCAGATCAGAGTCGCGGAGTTTGACGACCATCTTCCAGCCTTGGAAAAGCGTGCCGACACGATGCGTCAGCATGGCTACAGCCATGAGGAAATGATCGATCGCTCGGAGCTGAGGCGCCTGGTTCCTGCCTTGAGCCCGCATTGCGTGGGGGCGCTCGTCGCGCGTCGAGACGGGGCGGCCGATCCGCACCGCACGATTCGTGCCTTCCGGCGCAGCTGCGAAGCTAGCGGCGTCGTCATCCATGAGGGCTGCGGCGTCACGGCCATTGAACAGCGCGGATCTGACTGGCACATCCGTACTGGTGAGCAGGAATTTACAGTGCCGGTCATCGTGAACGCAGCCGGAGCCTGGGCGGCTCGGCTGGCCGCCATGGTCGGCGACGTCATCCCTTTGGGTCTCAAGGCCTCGATGATGATCGTCACCGAGCGCTTGGCCCCTTTGCTGGATCCGGTCGTCAGCGTCGTCGGCCGTTCCTTGTCCTTCAAGCAGTCGGATCAGGGCACTCTCGTCATCGGTGGCGGCCTGCAGGGCAGCGCCGATATCGACACGTTGAAGAGCACGGTGAATTTTATCGAACTCGCCAAAGGCGCGCAGGCTGCAACTGACCTCTTCCCGAGCGTGCGCGATGTTCGGATCGCCCGAACATGGGCTGGAATGGAGGCCAAGACGAAAGATCTTCTACCCGTCGTCGGCCCCTCACCCAATGCGCCGGGTGTTTTCCATGCATTCGGATTTTCTGGGCATGGCTTCCAGCTCGTGCCCGTTATCGGATCCATCATTTCGGATCTCGTGGTCCAGGGCGAAACTCGGCGTCACATCAGTCCCTTCTCGGCCGAACGGCTCATGACCACACGAGCGGCAGCATGATCAGATACACCATCAAGCGCCTCCTGCTGGCAGTTCCCACCCTGTTCGTCATGCTGACAGCCATCTTCGTGCTGGTACGGCTGGTGCCTGGAGATGCGGCGTCCGTCATCCTCGGCGATCAGGCGACGGAGGCTTCGCTACGCGCCCTTCGCGCGCAACTTGGGATCGACCAGCCGGTCTACGTACAATATTTGAGCTTTCTGGGAGACGTATTGACCGGCAATCTCGGGCAGTCGCTCAGCAGTGGCCGCTCGGTGGTCCACGAGGTGCTGCTCGTTCTTCCTTATACGATCGAGCTGACTTTCGCGTCGATCGTGATCGGTATCGTGCTCGGCCTGCCTCTCGGCATTGTGACAGCGGTCCATCGGAACGGCTGGACCGATTATGTCGGCAGGCTCGTCTCTCTCGTAGGCCTGTCGTTTCCAGCCTTCGTGTCCGGAATCCTCCTTCTCATCGTGTTCGCAATCGAGCTAGGGTGGTTTCCCGTACTCAACTCCGGCAATACCAGCGATCCGATCGAGCGCCTGCGCAACCTCGCGCTGCCGGCGCTCAATCTCGGCATCATCATGATGGCCTATGTGGTGCGCGTGACCCGCTCGTCCATGCTGGGAGTTCTTGGCGAGGATTACATCCGTACGGCGCGTGCGAAAGGCGTGCGTCCGGCGAAACTCATCCTCCGACATGCCCTGCGAAACGGACTCATTCCCATTATCACGGTCGTCGGTCTCTACTTTGGCACCCTGATCGGCAACTCGGTGCTGACAGAGATCATCTTCAACCGCCCCGGGCTGGGCAAGCTGATCCTCGGTGCGCTCAACGCCCGCGACTACACGCTGCTGCAGGGCCTGATGATCATATTCGCCATTTGCGTGATCATCGTGAATACCTTGACCGATCTAGCTTATGGCCTCGTTGATCCAAGGGTGAAGTACAAATAATGGCTAGCGCTGTCTCCTCCTCCCCTGCGCGGCCCGGAGGCCTCTGGCTGGCGTTCTCCAGGAACCGCCTGTCATGGGTTGGGCTCGTCCTTCTCGCGGCCATCATCCTGGTCGCGATCTTCGCACCGCTCATCGCTCCATATGATCCGCTGGAGCAGAACATCGTCGCCCGGCTCGAGCCGCCGTCCGCCGAGTTTCTGCTCGGCACGGACAGCTATGGACGCGATGTTCTCTCCCGTCTGATCTACGGCACACGTATCTCGCTCACCGTCGGTTTCATCGCAATCCTGATTGCCATGTCGATCGGTTCCACGATCGGCATTCTTGCCGGCTATGTGGGAGGGCTCTTCGATCAGATCGTGATGGGCCTGCTTGACGTCATGCTGTCCTTCCCGACCCTTCTGCTCGGCCTGATGATCGCGGCAATGCTCGGGGCGAGTCTGGAAAATCTCATCATCGCCATTGCGATCACCGAGATCGCTCCTTTCGCCCGCATTGCCCGCGCACCGACGATTGCTCTCAAGCAGAGGGACTTCGTCGAAGCCGGCAGGGCCCTGGGCTTCGGCCCAGTCCGCATCATGGGGGTCCATATCCTGCCCAACATGATCTCCGACGTGGTGGTCATGGGCTCCCTGTGGATGGCATCAGCCATACGAACGGAAGCCTCGCTTAGCTTCATCGGTCTCGGCGTGCCGCCGCCGACCGCCACCTGGGGCAGCATGATCCGCGAGGGATTCGAGAACATCCTGGATGCCTGGTGGCTCGCCGTCTTCCCGAGCTTGGCCATCCTCCTCACCGTCCTCGCGCTCAACCTCCTGGGCGACGCGCTGCGGGACGCGATCGACCCGAAGCTGAGGGCCGAGTAATCCGCCATGACGCAAACTCAAGAAACAGCCCTCGAGATCCGCGGTCTGCGCACCGAGTTCCGCATCGGTGGTCGCTGGTACCCCGCCGTCCGGGATCTGTCGCTCTCGGTCGCAAAGAACGAAACGCTTGCCATCGTCGGTGAGTCGGGAAGCGGCAAGAGCGTAACCGCTCTATCGATCCTACGGCTCCTGCCGCAGGCCGGTGCCCGGATCGGCGCAGGCGAGATTCAGTTCGACGGGCGGGACCTCGTCCAGCTCTCCGAGCGCGAGATGAGCAACATCCGCGGCAACTCGATCGCAATGATCTTTCAGGAGCCTATGACATCGTTGAACCCGACGATGACTGTCGGAGAACAGATCGCCGAAGCCATCACGATTCATCGGAAGGTGTCGCGATCCGAGGCCATGGCGGAGGCGCTTCGTCTTTTGAAGGAGGTGAAGATTCCTTCGGCTGAGAGCCGCCTGCATGACTATCCGCACCAGTTCTCGGGCGGCATGCGCCAGCGCGTGATGATCGCCATGGCACTCGCCTGCCGCCCCAAGGTGCTCTTGGCCGACGAGCCGACCACGGCCCTCGACGTGACCATTCAGGCGCAAGTGCTGATGCAGCTCGACGAGTTGAAAGAGACCTACGGCATGTCCGTCCTGTTCATCACGCACAATCTCGGCGTGGTGGCGCAGATCGCGGACCGCGTTGCAGTGATGTATGCGGGTGAGGTCGTAGAGCTTGCCACCGTCGACGCGTTGTTCGCACAGCCTACTCATCCCTACACATCAGCGCTCCTGCGCGCCATGCCGCGCGCGGACCGGGCGACCGACAATCTTGAGCCGATCCCTGGCGGCGTGCCGGCCGTCAGCGCCATGCCGGGCGGCTGCGCTTACGCGCCGCGCTGCCCTTACAGGCAGCCGAGCTGCGAGGAGACGCGGCCGGAGCTTATGCCCCTGGACGATACCGGGCATCTCGTCCGTTGTCCTGTTCGCCTTGCGAAAGGAAGAGGCTGATGACCGTGGGAACTGGAAACGGAAATCTCGAGGTCCGAAACCTCGCGAAGCACTTTACAATTGGCGGCGGGCTTTTTGGTCCTGAGCGGAAGGTTGTCCGGGCCGTCAACGACGTATCGTTCACCATTCCGAAGGGAACATCCGTCGGGCTGGTTGGTGAGTCCGGTTGCGGGAAATCGACCGTTGCGCGCTCACTCCTTCGCCTGATCGAGCCGGATGTGGGATCGGTAATCTTTGACGGAATTGACGTTAGAGCAGCCAAGGGGAGCGCCCTGCGTCAGCTCCGGCGACGCATGCAAATTGTCTTTCAGGATCCCTACTCGTCGCTCAATCCGCGCCGCACCATCCGCCAGGCACTCGAAGAGCCACTGAGCGTGCATCGGCTCGGTTCAGGCCGGGAGATCTCCGAGAGGGCGGAGATGGCGATCGCCGAGGTCGGCTTGCCGAAGGAGGCCATCGACCGCTACCCGCACGAGTTTTCCGGCGGCCAGCGGCAGCGCATCGGCATCGCGCGTGCACTCGTGCTCGATCCGGAACTGATCGTCGCCGACGAGCCGGTTTCGGCCCTCGACGTTTCCGTTCAGGCGCAGATCCTTCGCCTGCTCGAGAGCCTGCGCGAACGGCGCGGCCTCTCCTTCCTCTTCGTCTCGCATGACCTTGGCGTCGTCCGACATTTCTGCGACCGCGTCTGTGTCATGTATCTCGGGCGCATCGTGGAGCAGGGTAAGACCGCAGACGTGCTTGATATGCCTTTGCACCCTTACACGAAGCTCTTGCGCGACAGTTCGCCGGTGCCGGACCCGACGGCACGCCTTACCCTGACGAAAATCATGGGAGAGGTCCCCTCGCCTGCCAATCCGCCTCCGGGCTGCACTTTCCATCCCCGCTGCCCTCGAGCTGCCGGTCCGTGTCTGACCGACATTCCCGTGCTCGAAGAGCATGGCTCCGGCCGACTGGCGGCCTGCTACCACCCCGAAAGCTGGCCGAACCTGCGAACCGTCGCTGCAGCGAGCTAAAAACCTCGACCTTGGATAGTTTCTCGCGGCCGCGGGCCTGCCAATTTCACATGGAGAATACAATGCGTGTCGCCATTGCCGGCGCGGGAGGCATCGCCTTTGCCGCTGCAGCCTTTCTCAGCGAGAACGGCCATGACCCGATCCTCTGGTCGCCATCGGGGCAGCGAACGGGAGAACTGGCCGCCGGGCAGGCCCTGACAGCAACCGGTGCGGTTTCCGGCACCTATCGCCCGAAGGTGGCCTCCTCGGCTTCGGAGTTGGTCTCCGGCGCCGATGCAGTCCTGATCGCGCTTCCTGCCTATGGCCATCGTACGGTCATGGACGCCATCGCACCCCATGTGACAGGCGAGCAGGTTGTGATCATCAGCTCTCACGCATCGTTCGGAGCGCTCTACCTGTCCAAGAAGCTCGCCGAGCTGGGGACGAAGGCACCCATCGTGGCGTGGGGAACGACTGTCACCACAGGACGGCAGAAGAGTGGAACCGAGGTTCATGTTTCCACAGTGCGAAGCAAGGTCGATATGGCGACTGTGCCTCTCTCGGCCAGTGAGCGGGGGCTGGCCATGTGCCGCGCGCTGTTCGGTGATCGCTTCAATGAAAAGGACGATCTGCTCGCCATTGCGCTGAGCAACCTGAATCCGCAGAATCATATGGGCATCGCGCTGTGCAACCTGACGCGCATGGAGCGAGGCGAGACCTGGGGTCAGCACCAGAACGTGACAACGGCCGTCGGGCGCCTCTTCGAGGCCCTTGACGAGGAACGTCTGAACATTGCCCAAAGCTTCGGCCTATCGGTACGGACGGTTCGCGAGCACTATCATTTCTCCTACGGAGTCCCTGTGGGGCCGGTCGGTGAAATGGCCCAGGTCCTGGCGGAGCGAGGCGGCGGCCCCATGGGCCCCACCACTCTCGATACCCGCTATGTGACGGAGGATGCACCCTTCCGTCTTCTGCCGACAGTGCTGCTCGGCAAATTGACCAATACGCCCGCCACGCTTCACGAGGCTGGCTTGAACGTTTTCTCGGCCCTTTACGGCCGTGACTTCCGCAGGGAGAACGATCTTCTGCCAGAACTTGGTCTGGAGAACCTGTCGAAATCCGAGCTCCAGCGTCTTGCTCGTGAGGGGTGGACAGGCGCCACATGAGGCAAAGAGGCCTCATGCCCTTGCACGAAACCGTATCCATAGCGTTTAAGACGACGAGACATTGAAGGGTTGATGACGATGCCTATCGAAACGACGCCCTATGCTCTGATCGACTTGCGGAGCGATACGGTGACACGTCCGACGCGCCGCATGCTCGAGGCGATGAGCGCCGCGCCGGTTGGGGATGATGTCTGGGGCGATGATCCCACTGTTAGCAAGCTACAGCAGGTGGTAGCGGAGCAGGCAGGCAAGGAGGCGGCGGTCTTCTTTCCATCCGGGACACAGAGCAATCTCGCGGCTCTGATGGCCCATTGTCAGCGCGGCGACGAATACATCGTCGGACAGGACGCCCACACATACCGGTATGAGGGCGGGGGCGCAGCCGTTCTGGGCAGCATTCAGCCTCAGCCTATCGAAAATGCGCCCGATGGCACGCTGCCGCTTGAGAAGATCCGCGCTGCGGTCAAACCCGACGATTCACACTTCGCCCGAACCCAGCTACTTGCTCTCGAAAACACGATCGGCGGCAAAGTTCTGCCTGAAGCCTATGTACAGGAGGCCGCACGGTTAGTGCGGGATCTCGGCATCGGGTTTCATCTCGACGGTGCTCGAGCATGGAACGCTGGCGTTGCGAGTGGCTGCTCGATTGCTGACATCTGTGCGCCCTACGATTCGGTCTCGCTCTGCTTCTCCAAGGGGCTGGGCGCGCCGATCGGCTCCGTGCTCATCGGCAGCAAGGACTTGATGGATATTGCCCGGCGGTGGCGGAAGGTGTTGGGTGGAGGGATGCGCCAAAGTGGCTATCTCGCTGCCGCCTGTCTGTATGCTCTCGAACACCACGTTGGCCGGTTAAGTGAAGATCATGCCAATGCGCAGATCCTGGCGGCGGGTCTCGATGGAGTTGACGAGATCCGCGTAAAAGCGGTCGCGACCAACATGGTCTTTGCCGCAGTTCCCGCCGAACACTGCAATCCGCTGCGGGACTATCTACGCGACAACGGAATCCTTGCTGCGGTCGGCCAGACCACCCGTTTCGTAACACATCTGGGTGTAGGAGCGGACCAACTGCACAGGGTCGTTAGCACGATCAAGGATTACTTTCGGCTTCAGGGAAACGGACGATCCGACGGGGCAGAAGCTATGGCTCAGGCGACGGGAACATCTGGCCCGTATAGGGCCCATTGATGCAAGGTCCGTGACTGATCACCCTGATTTGGAAGCCTCACTGTGACGGAAGCTTTTCAGACCAGGACGGCATGAGCTAGTGTGGAACTGAGATCCATAGCAATCTCGTTGCTTGGTTTGTCCTCCTTCAACGGACAATCTATCTGATATCCTGTCGAATCGACTGAAGGCATTTGCACAGGACTGGCTCATGAAGAAGATCGGCTTTCTCTCGTTCGGGCACTGGTCACCCTCGCCGCAGTCACAGACGCGCTCGGCCGGCGATGTCCTCCTCCAATCCATCGACCTGGCCGTGGCGGCCGAGGAACTCGGCGCTGACGGCGCCTACTTCCGCGTTCATCACTTCGCGCGCCAGCTCGCTTCGCCCTTCCCGCTGCTCGCGGCGATCGGCGCGAAGACGAGCCGGATCGAGATTGGTACTGCCGTCATCGACATGCGCTACGAGAATCCTCTCTATATGGCCGAGGATGCCGGCGCGGCCGATCTGATCAGTGGCGGGCGTCTTCAGCTCGGCATCAGCCGCGGCTCGCCTGAGCAGGTGATCGACGGCTGGCGCTATTTCGGCTACGTGCCCAAAAAAGGCCAAAGCGACGCAGACATGGCCCGTCATCACACGGAAGTGCTTCTCAACGTCCTCAAGGGCGAGGGCTTTGCCGAGCCGAACCCACGCCCGATGTTTCCCAACCCGCCCGGCTTGCTGCGCCTCGAGCCCCATGCGGAGAGCCTGCGCGAGCGCATCTGGTGGGGATCCGCCTCCAATGCAACGGCGGTGTGGGCCGCACAGCGGGGCATGAACCTCCAGAGTTCGACCCTGAAGGAGGATGAGACGGGCGAGCCCTTCCATGTCCAGCAGGCCAAGCAGATCCGCCACTACAGGGAAGCGTGGAAGGAGGTGGGGCATGTCCGTGAGCCCCGCATCTCGGTCTCACGCTCTATCTTCGCACTCGTGGATGACCGCGACCGCGCCTATTTCGGGCATGGCAAGGACAGCGACCAGATCGGCATCATCGACAACATGCGCGCGATCTTCGGCCGCTCCTACGCCGCGGAGCCGGACAGGCTCGTGGAGGAACTGAAGGCCGACGAGGCGATTGCCGAGGCCGATACGCTGATCCTGACCGTGCCGAATCAACTCGGCGTCGATTACAACGCCCATGTCATCGAGGCCATTCTGAAGCATGTCGCTCCAGCGCTGGGCTGGCGATGACGATCCGGACAGTCGCTCGCCCGTAAGAGGGTTACAGCCCAATAGAAACGTTCGTGCCTTTGGAGCGAACGAATACCTCTGCGAGACAAGACGTGCGATTGCCAAGCCTGCTGCATGAAAACCGAAATGTCGGCTGTGGGGGTCAAACGTTCACATTCCGGCAGATCACCGGACATCGGCTCTTAGGTGCAGAAGCGGACCAAGCGCTGACGTCTAAGGAATGCCAGAAGCCGCCCTTCCAATGCAGGTTCCAAACCCACCACCGGTCGCCTCATATCTCTGACGCGCTATGTCGAACACCCGTGATTTCGCGAGGTCAGGAAAAGTTCCACGGCGAGCCATGTCATTGCTTTATGGCTGGGTTGTGCCCTACGGTGAAGCTTAGACGCTCCTAATCTGATCGGATGATGTTTGCGCCGCTTGATTTGGCGGCGCCAATCGGACGACCCGGGAGGATCTCATGAAAAACGGTCTGCTGCCCAGTCTGCTATTCGCGTCCCTGCTCACGACCACTGCACCCGTCCTCGCTCAGACCAGCGCGCCGAGTTCCGCGCTGGTCGAGCGGATCGCGGAGTTGAAGAAGAGCGCCATTGAAGGCGTCGAGGCCCGCGCCAAGCTCGCCCAGGAGATGAACGACTCGATCTTCAGCTTCGGCGAACTCGCGTTCCAGGAGTTCGAGACCTCGAAGTACATCACGGATATCCTCGAGAAGAACGGCTTCACCGTTCAGAGGAATGTCGCTGGACTGCCGACAGGATGGGTCGCCAAGTGGGGCTCGGGCGGTCCCGTGATCGCGCTCGGCAGCGACATCGACTGCATCCCGAAGGCTTCCCAGAAGCCAGGCGTCGCGTACCGCGACCCCATGATCGAAGGTGCGCCGGGACACGGCGAGGGCCACAACTCCGGCCAGGCGCTCAATGTGGTCGCGGCGCTTGCCCTGAAGGACATCATGGAACGGGAGAAGATCCCCGGCACCATCATGCTCTGGCCGGGCGTGGCCGAGGAGCTTCTCGGCGGCAAGGCCTACATGGTCCGCGACGGCGTGTTCAATGGTGTCGACGCCGTTCTCTTCACCCATGTCGGCAACAATCTCCAGACCACCTGGGGGCAGCCAACGGGCACAGGCCTGGTGTCGGTCGAGTACACGTTCAGCGGCGAGTCTGCCCACTCGGCCTCGGCTCCCTGGCGGGGACGCAGCGCGCTCGATGGCGTTGAAGTCATGAACATCGGCTGGAACATGCGCCGCGAGCACCTCCGGCCCGAGCAGCGCTCCCACTACGTCATCCCGGACGGCGGCGATCAGCCCAATGTCGTGCCGTCGGTCGCCAGCGTCTGGTACTTCATCCGCGAGCAGGATTTCGAGAACATCCGCAAGAACTTCGAGATCGCCAACACCATCTCGGAGGCCGCAGCGAAGATGACGGACACCACCGTCACCCGAAAAATCATCGGCACGGCGGCGCCCCGCCACTTCAACAAGCCGATCGCGGAAGCCGCCTACGCCAACATCCAACAGATCGGGCTGCCGCAATGGACCGAGGACGAACAGGTCTTCGCCAAGGCCGTGCAGCGTACGGTCAAGGGCAAGGAGGAAGGACTCGCCACCCAATTGAAGAAGCTCGAGCCACCCGTGGAGAAGCCCGAAAGCGGTGGCTCTGACGACATCGGTGACATCTCCTGGACGGTGCCGACGATCACGTTGAACTATCCGTCGAACATTCCCAACCTGCCAGGGCATCACTGGTCGAACGCGATGTCGATGGCGACACCGATTGCGCACAAGGGCGTCGTTGCGGGCGCGAAGGTGATCGCGATGACCACCATCGATCTGCTGTCGAAGCCGGAGCTGCTGGCGCAGGCCAAGGAGTACTTCGCCAAGGATCAACAGAAGAACCAGAAGTACGTGCCGATGATCTCGGCCGAAGACAAACCTCAGGTGCAGATCAACGCCGATATCATGGCGCAGTACCGCCCCGAGATGAAGAAGTACTATTACGACCCGTCCAAATACGCGACGTATCTCGATCAGTTGGGCATCAAGTTCCCGGTCCTCGAGAAGCCGAAGAACTGAAGCTCGCAATCGCGCCGAAGCCCCTTCGCGAAGGCCAAGGACGCAATCGACGGCGATCTCCGGAGACCGCCGTCGCTATCTCACCCGGACATACCTGGCTGAAGAAGGCTCCCTCGCACGAGTGAGCCGAGATGAAGTCATGAGGGAGGAAGTTTTATGCATATTGTGTCGAGAGCAATCCTGTCTGCGCTGACCGTCGGAACGTTGTCGGCCGGTCCCGTCCTCGCGCAGGAGGTTGCGCCAGCCCACACCGAGACTGTCAAGCGCATCATGGACAGCCAATTCTTCAAGACGGCCGTCGATGCGCTCCAGAAAGATCACGACCGCTGGGTCGGCGAGGTGATCAAGCTGACGGAAATTCCCGCTCCGCCCTTCAAGGAAGAGGCCCGTGCCAAGGCCTATGCGGAGATGCTCAAGGCCCATGGCCTGAGCGATGTCGAGATCGACCAGGAAGGCAACGCCATGGGCGTGCGGAAAGGCACGGGGGGCGGGCCATTGGTGGTCGTCTCCGCTCATCTTGACACCGTCTTTCCAGAGGGGACGGATGTGAAGGTCAAACGTGAGGGAACCCGCCTTGCGGCCCCGGGCGTTGGCGACGACAGCAGCGGCCTTGCCACCCTGCTCAGCATCGTGCGCGCGATGGATGCCGCCGGAATCAAGACGAAGAGCGACATCGTGTTCCTGGGTGACGTCGGCGAGGAAGGCCTGGGCGACCTGCGCGGCGTGCGGTACTTCTTCACGAAGGGCAAATACAAGGACCAGGCCAAGTACTTCTTCTCCCTCGATGGCGGCGGGACGACCCGGATCACGAACTGTGGCGTCGGCTCGAAGCGTTACCGCGTGACCTATAAGGGGCCTGGCGGACACAGCTTCGGCGCCTTCGGCCTCGTCAACCCCATGACGGCCATGGCCCAGACGGTCGTCGAACTCTACAAGGTCCAGACCCCGACCAAGCCGAAGACCACCTATTCGGCGAGCGTCACGCAAGGCGGAACCTCGGTGAACGCGATCCCGAACGAGGTCTGGATGGAGTTCGACATGCGCTCCGAGGACGCCAAGGAACTGGACCGCCTCGAGAAGCGCTTCCTCGCGATTGTGAACCAGTCCCTGGAGACGGAGAACTTCGGCCGGTCCACCAAGGAGGGAACGATCTCGGCCGACATCAAGCTCGTGGGTGATCGGCCTGCGGGACGCACGGACGAGAAGACGGATCTGGTGCAACTGACGACGGCAGCCTTCCTGGCGAATGGCAGCAAGCCAACCTACGAGTGCGGCTCGACCGACTCCAACATGCCGATGAGCCTGAATATCCCGGCACTGACGATCCCGCGTGTCGGCAAATCCGAGCGCTCTCACTCCCTCGACGAGTGGATCGACACGGAACCGGAGAGCAACCACGCCGTGAAGAGGACAGTTCTCACCACGGTGCTGGCCGTTGCAGGAGCGCAGTAACGATCAATGGACCGGGTGCATGCACCCGGTCCAGCCCATTGCGTCGATAGGGAGGCGAAGGCAGGTGGCAGCCGACAGCCAAAGGTCCAGGTAAATGCGCCGGATTATCATCGGCAAGGCTATTCCCCGTCACCGTTCGTAGTCTTGGTCTTGGTCTTGGAGCCATATCTTAGTCTTGGAGCCATAGAAAGTGCGCGCATCCCACACGGCTCTTCTTCAACAGCCAAGACGGACTGCAACGGAAACACGCACTTCAACTTGAACAACGAAGGCTGGCTCAGGATCAGGCAGTGAAGTTCGCCGACGTCTCGGAATATCTGGCACTCCCTGAGTGAGCGGGCATTCGATGAACTAAGTCCCGAAAAATCGGGATAGGGGGAACCTCGCGGTTCCACCCCTCCCACACCACCGTACATACGGGTCCGTATACGGCGGTTCGTCGGATTACTCGACTGGCTGGACGTGGACGGAGGCAAGACCGAGGCCTTTGAAGAAGGCATTGGGGAACGCCATGGAAAGTGCCGGGCTTTGGCTGAGCCGCCATGGGCCGTGAGGGCTACCGGCGGCTTTCGCTGCCAGGTCCTTTCCGACGCCGAGGCGACGCAGTTCCGCATAGCGGTTCGTCCCGTACTTCCATTGCTTCCAGGCGATGGCGCGGAGCCGTCGCCTGACCCATTTATCCAGACCACGCAAGATCCGTGGTGTCTCGCAGAAGCCGAAGTAGCCGCGCCACCCGATGAGATAGCGGGATAGCTCTGGAGCGATCTGCGCGAGGCTGCGCCCTCTCGTCCGTTGCGTGAGCTCTCGGACCCGCTGCCTGAACCTGACCAATGCCTGTGGTGCAATGCACCGCCTGGGTTGGTCGAGGTTGAAGAAGCTGAAGCCGAGGAACTTCCGTTCGGTTGGAGAAGCGACAGCGCTCTTGGCCGTGTTCACCCTCAGCTTGAGGCGCCGTTCGAGGAACCGGGTGACGCTGGCCATGACCCGTTCGCCTGCGCGAGGACTGCGAACATAGATGTTGCAATCGTCGGCGTATCTTGCGAACCGGTGGCCGCGCCGTTCCAGCTCCTTGTCGAGCACATCGAGCATCAGGTTTGAAAGCAGCGGCGAGAGCGGACCCCCTTGCGGGACTCCCTCATCCATCGGATCGACCATGCCGCCCACGAGCACACCTGCCGTCAGATAACGGCGGATGAGTCGGAGCAGGTGCCGGTCCTGCACCCGTTTGGCCACCAGACCCATCAGGATGTCGTGGTTCACCCGATCGAAGGAAACGCCGCCAGACTGCCCATCACCAAGATCTTCCGGCATCGGTGACAGTTACCCGCGCAGGCCATGCCTTTGAGGGACAAGTTTTGGCCTTACTCGCTCGGCTGACACTCCGCGAGAAGCCGGTGCTGCTTGTAGAACTGCCGGATGGTAGCCGTACGCACATTCCAGAGGCTTGGACCGATCTCGGCGCCATCGATGATCCTTCCACTGTTTTTGGAGCAGGCTCCGCCGATCCTGGCCGGCTCGGCGATTTCCTGACGTTGCGGAGCTTGGTGGACACTCTTCTGGAACGGCGCGGCGAGTCGCCGCCCGACGAGGAGAGGTGTCATGCAACCGCAATTGAAGCTGGACTTTCCAGAGGAACCGGCGGACGGGCAGCCGGAATTACCGCCGGCCTGGGAGAGCCTTCAGGCCGAAGCGCGCAGCAACGCCCTGTCTCGCCTGGCACACCTGATTGCTCGCATGTTGGCGGACGCCGGCGCTCCAACCCAGGAGGCGAGCGATGAATGAACACATCAAGATTACCGCCAGCCATCGCGACCGAATGGCGATTGTCTATCTACGGCAGTCGAGCGCGTCCCAGGTCGAGCACAACCGGGGATCGACCGAGCGGCAGTACGCCCTTGCCGCGCGCGCGACCGAACTCGGCTGGCCTTCGGATCGTGTCCTGGTGATCGATGAAGATCTCGGCCTGTCCGGGGCAGGTACCGTAGCCCGTTCCGGATTTGCCCGCTTGACCAGCGAAGTCGCGCTTGCCCGGGTCGGCATCGTACTCGGCTTGGAAGTCTCGCGGCTGGCCCGCAACAATGCCGACTGGCACCGGCTCATCGAGCTGGCCGGCCTCACTGACACGCTGATTGCCGATGCCGACGGCATCTATCACCCAGCGCTCTTCAACGACCGCCTGCTGCTCGGGCTCAAAGGGGCAATGAGCGAGGCGGAACTGCACGTCCTGCGTGCCCGCCTCGATGGCGGCATCCGTAACAAGGCCGCACGCGGAGAGTTGCGCCGGGGATTGCCGATGGGGTTTGTGTGGGGTGAGGATGATGGCGAGATCCTGTTCCACCCCGACGAGGCAGTGGTCCATGCCGTCCGCACCGTCTTCACCCGCTTTGCAGAGATGGGTTCGGCGCGCCGCGTCTGGTTGTGGTTCCGCGAGCACGGAGTGAAGTTCCCCTTGCGCCTGGCTCACGAGCGCGAACTGCGCTGGAGCGAGGCCAGCTACCATGCCATTCACGCTATCCTGTCCAATCCGGTCTATGCGGGAGCCTATGCCTATGGCAAAAGTCGTTTCGAGACGGTTCTTGACGAGACCGGCGCCCGCCGCAAACGGGTGCGCAAGCTACCCCGCAGAGATTGGCAAGTGTTCATCAAGGACCACCACGAGGGTTATATCGACTGGCAGACTTACGAGGCCAATCAGCAGCGCATGGCAAACAACGCCCAGCCCCGCCCACACGCCAAGGCTCAGGAACAGGCCCGCGGCGCCGCCAGAGAGGGCAGCGCGCTGCTGCAGGGACTTGCTCAGTGTGGCCATTGCGGGCGGCGCCTGCATATCCATTACCGAGGGCGTCATGCTAGACCCGGTTATCATTGTCCGGGCAAGGTCCTCGTCGCCGGACGCGGTGTCTATTGTCTGAATGTCGGGGGCCTTCAGGTCGACGAAGCTGTCGTCCAGGCCTTCCTGGCAGCACTGGAGCCTGCGCGGCTTGCCGCCGCGCTCGCGGCGGCCGAGCAGTTGGAGCACGATCGGGAAAGCGTCCTCAAGCAGTGGCGGCTCGATGTCGAGCGCGCGCACTTCGCGGTTAGCCGCGCCGAACGCCGCTATCGCGCTGTCGATCCCGACAATCGGCTGGTGGCGCGCTCGCTGGAACGCGAATGGGAACAAAGCCTCGTTGCCCTCGAAGCCGCAAAGACCGAGCTTGCTCGCCGCGAAGAGGAGCGGCCGCGCATTCTCAGCCCGAAGGAGCGCGACCGGTTGCTGACCCTCGCTCCCGATCTGGCGAGCGTCTGGGCGGCGCCCAGCACGACATCACGCGATCGCAAGGAGCTGCTGCGTACGCTGATCGAGGAGGTTCACGTCACGATTGATCGGGATAAGGCGGCCGGGCACTTGGCTCTGCGCTGGAAGGGTGGAGCGCTTAGCCACATCGACCTCGCGCTCCCGCGCTCGCGGCCTGCAACGGTTCGAACCGACGAGGACACCCTGGCACTGGTGCGGCGGCTGGCTCCTCATTATCCGGACGCCGTCGTAGCCGGCGTTCTCAACCGTCAGGGCCGCCGAACCGCGCGCGGCCACCGCTTCGACGCCAACCGCGTCGGCAATTTGCGGCGTCATTGGAACATTCCCATCTGCAATGCCGATCCGCCGGTTGCCAATGGTGAGGCGGTGACCATTCGAAAGGCGGCCGCTGCGCTCGGCGTGGCGCCGTCGACGCTTCACCGACACATCAATGACGGACTCATTCGGGGCGAGCAGATCACGCCCGGCGCTCCCTGGCGCATCCGCGTGGATGATGAACTCAAGGCGCGCTTCAGGGGTGACGTTGACGACGGTTTCCTACCGATACGCGAGGCCATGGCGCGGCTTGGCATCTCACGCCAAACCGCGTTGCAGCGTGTCAAACGCGGCGAGCTCGAAGCCATTCATGTCGTGCGCGGGAAGCAAAAAGGCATCCACATCAAAGTGATAGATGCGCACCCAGACCTCTTCGAACAAACTCCATGAACCGGGGGGCATTGTGAAAGTCGATCCAAGAATTTCTCCAGATCGATATCCACGACGATGTGGCATCCGTCAGCGATGAACTGCTGAGCAGCGGCCACGGCCTGATGCGCCGAGCGTCCGGGCCGGAACCCGTAGCTCGACGACGAGAAGGTCGGGTCCCAGTCCTCTTGCAGCACCTGCATCACCGCCTGCTGGAGGAAGCGGTCGAGCGCCGACGGAATGCCGAGGCCTCTAGTGCCTCCCGAGGCCTTCGGAATGTCGACGCGCCGCACCGGCTGCGGCTGGTAAGTGCCGTTGAGAAGTTGAGCCCGGATCTCGGGCCAGTGGTCTTTCAGGTGAGCGGCCAGATCGTCGACAGTCATGCCATCGACGCCGGGCGCGCCCTTGTTGCGTCTGACCTGGGCCAGCGCCTTCTTCAGATTGTCGCGAGCGACAATCCTCTCCAACATCGGCCCAACCGGGGCCGCCGGGCTTTCGGGGGCAGGTGCCGCCGGCAGGACTTCGGCTCCTCCGGCGAGTGGGCTCGGGGCTTCACCCTCTGCCGCATCGCCGAAAGCCAACTCGAGTTGGTGTTGCTGCCGCTTGGTCCGTCGAGACACCTGCTCTACTTGCCCTCTCTAACGTTCGGGCCTTCGGTCTTGCGACCTACTATGCCGTCTGCTGACTTCTCCGCCACGATCACGGGCCTCGCGGCCCGCTCAGTCCGGAAGACCGGACATGACGGAGACCTCCCGAGGTAAGTCGACCGCCTTCGCCGCACACCTGCCGAATTTACCACCTCGGTCCTTGATGACCGTGGACTTTGCAGCCTTTCGCCTGCTCGTCCGGCCGAGGCGGCCTCATATCCGGTTCTTGTTCATCAGGTCGCGGTTTTGCTCCACGCTTCCTTCAGACCCCACCTCGCGGTGACGCCCTTGCGCTTTGCTAACCCTTCGCCGTCATCAGGCTGGGTAGAGGACTTACACCTCCAAGCTGTCGAACATGCTCGGCACACGAAAAAAGCCGGGCTCGAAGCCCGGCTAAAGTAGAGGTCCGACAAAAGTCAAAACCTTCCAGAGGGAACGGCCGACACGGCAACGCCGGGAGGAAGAAAGCGGTGCCGCGTTTAAATCAGCCAAGGGTGATATCGGCTGCATGGCGCTTATTTGCAATGCAGCATGCCTCATAAAAGGGCTGCGTTACGGACATAGCCGTGCTCGCAGAATGCATGCATCGGTATTGTCCACCGCCTTCTGAAGTGAAGTTCTCAGATTCTGCGGCGGAGAGCCAGATTGCTGGAGGCGAGGCAAAGCAGTTCGAAGAGTACCTGTGCACCAGCTTGTGCCGTATTGCTCGTCGAATCATATTGAGGCGCGATCTCCACGACATCACCCCCTATGATGTCGATGCCAACGAGGCCGCGCAGAATCTCCAGAACCTCGCGCGGCTGGAGGCCGCCGACCTCCGGTGTTCCTGTTCCCGGCGCGAATCCCGGATCCAGACTGTCAATATCAAAGGACACATAGGTCGGCCCGTCGCCGACGACAGCCCGTGCCTTTTCAACAACAGCGGCAATTCCCATCCTTGGGACCTCCTCGGCATGAATCACCGTCATGCCGGACACATAGGAGAACTCCCACAGATACTCCGCTCCACCGCGAATGCCGATCTGGATCACGCGTTCCGGGTCCAAGGTGCCCTCCAGAACGGCCTGACGAAACGGTCCGCCATGATGAAACTTGGAGTTCTCATAAATGCCGCCGGTGTCGCAATGAGCGTCAATGTGAATCATGCCCACGGGCCGATCCCTGCCGACAGCCGCAAGGATGGCTCGGGTGATTGAATGATCGCCTCCGACCGCGAGCGGAAGGACTCCCGCACTGACAACTCTCCTGAAGAAGTCCTCGATATCGGCGTGACAAGACTCAAGACTGAACCGGCTGCGAAACGGCACATCGCCGATATCGGCTACCTTTGCATCCGCCATAGGCGTCATTCGCAGAACATGTTCATAAGGCCCGATGCGCTCGATGGCGCGCACCGCGCGAGGCCCGAGGCGAGCGCCTGCCCGGTTTGTGACACCGAGATCCATCGGCACGCCGATGAGTGCTACGTCGAGCCCACCGAAATCGGGCAGTTCAACGACATCTGGGCGAAAAGGCGCGTCCAGGAAGGTCGCCGGATCGGCGAACGGCCATTTGCGCCGGTCACTTTCCGAGAACTGGAGGCTTGCTGCCTTACGGAAGTCCGCATCATCAATGTCGCCGCCGGTTGCTCCTTGGTAGCGGGCCCGTAGAGCTTCGAGCTTGTTCTGGTCCACGATCGTCTTCTCCACTCGCTAAGAACATCATCGAAAGATCTTCGGGCGCGTTTGATCGGAGCGCACTGCGTCCTCCAGCCATCGAACATCGTCCTGCTCCCACAGGCCAAGCACGCCGTCGATCAAGCGCTGGGTGCGAGTATCATCGAGAGCCATGGCAGCAAGGCTGCGGATCTTCGCGAAATAGGCCTCGTCCGTGACCGGATTCGCCGGAGAGCCGAGCGCCATCGGCACCCGTGTTTCGTCCGTACGGCCATCACGCGTCACCACCTGCACAAAGGGTTCGTCATTGGCCTCAATGGTGGGATCGACGATCTGGTTGACCCGATTCATGGCGGCCAGAAGCGACGGATTCTGCCGCTCACTCGCCGCATAGGCCGTCAGACCGGCATGTCCCAGGACAAGGCGCGCCGCAAGGGCGTAGGGCAGGCTCATCTGCGCAAACGGCAGTGTGACGACATCCTGGCCGCCGCACATCTCGAAGAGGAAGGGACTGAGCCGCACGTCGATCCGCTCGACATCGTCCGCCGTCAGGCCATTGCGTTCAAGGAGCATTCCCAGCGCGTCGATCGACGAATGCGTACCGCGGCAGGAGGCGTAAGGTTTCAGCGATACCCGTTCCAGGCGCCAGCCTTCGCTGAGCCCGACCGTCAATGCGTCCGGTTGGACCGAAGCGGATGCGAAGGTCGTCAGAAAGCCGCCCCAGACGTCCTCGAAGATCCGGGAAGGGCCAGTAACGCCGGCGCGTGCCAGAAGCGCCGCGAACAGACCGCCCTCGGCAGCCCTCCCCGCATGGATCCGCTTGGTCTGGCTGCCGTCGTGAATGAAGGCCCAGAGGCCGCCACTGAAGCTTGCCGCATGCCCGAGGGCATGCATCACGCCTGCGGCATCAAGCTGAAGAATGCGTGCCGCGGCGACCGCTGCGCCGAAGGTGCCGCAGGTGGCCGTGGAGTGCCAACCGGCCTCATTGTGTGGCGCATATCCCCCGCAGGCTTCCAGGACACGACGCGCAATCTCGTATCCGAGAACGATCGCGTGCAGGAACTCCTCGCCGCTGGCTGGGCGACCCGCGAGGCTGAGCGCCGCCAATGCGGCGGGAAGAACGACGGCGCCCGAATGGTCGCATCCGCCGGTATCATCCAGCTCGAAGGCATGACAGGCGATGCCATTGACGAGGGTTGCGGAGCGAACCGACAGAGTCTCGCTCGTTCCCCAGACAGGAACTGTCCCCTGTGGTTCGGTAGCCCGGATCAGGTCGAGCGCCGCCTGTGCTTCCTGCGAAGCGGCGCCTGCGATCCCGCATGCGAGCGTATCGAGGGTGTGACGCGCCGCCTTCGTTCGAATGGCGAGCGGAAGATCCGATGGAGCGGTCGTGGTGACGAACTGGGCGAGCGTGGCCGCGCGCGGCGTCCCGGCATGCGTGCTCATGAGCTTTGGCGGTCCTGCTGATCCTGTGAGGCCGACAAACGGGCGATTATCAGCGAACGTGACGCCAGTCTCGTGAGGAACCGGCGCCACGACGGATGTTATTTCGCCGGAGCGGCTTCACCGTTGATCATGACGCCGTCGACTTTGGCGGAGGACAGTTCCCACTTCTTGAGCACCTCCGCGTAAGTGCCGTCCTTGATCATCTCGGCGAAGGCCTTGGCGACCGCATCGCGAAGCTGAGTATCCTTCTTGGCGAAGCCCATGCCCTGATGGACAGAAGTGAAGGGCTCTCCGATGATCGCATAGGTATTCGGCTCAAGGCCCATCAGATAGGGCAGCGTCTCGGAGCCCTGCACGGCAGCGTCCAGACGCTTCTGGCGAAGCTGCGTGCGCGCATCCGCCGAACCCTCCGTGCCGACGATCTTCAGAGCCGGTTTTCCGGCCGCCTCACAGGCGGTCTTGCTCCAGGTCTCCATCTCCTTGGGGAACGAGGTGCGGCGGCTCGCGCCGACGGTCTTGCCGCACAGATCAGCCGGGGTCTTGTACTCATCCTTGCGGTCGGCCGTCGTATAGAACTGTGCACCGGATTCCAGGTAATCGACGAAGTCAAGTGTATCCCGGCGAGTAGGCAGATCGCTCATGCCCGATAGGATCATGTCGGCGCGGCCCGTGGTCAGGGCGCTCACCATCTGCTCGAAGCTGATCTCTTCCCATTTGATCTCGACGCCGAGTTTCTTTGCGAGCGCATTGCCGAGGTCGATATCGAGGCCGGTGAGCGTGTTGGTCTTCGGATCCTTGAACTCAAGCGGCGGGTAGTTCGGCACATTGGCCACGATAATGGTTTTCTTGGATGCTATCCGCTCCGGCAGCTCCTGCGCCATTGCGACGCCGCCGGCCGCTATGAGAGCGATGACGGAGCAGAGGATGGTTCTTGATGTCATTGTAGGTTCCCTTCACTTTTGTGGTTGCTGACAATCTCATTTATGCACGGCCGAGATGAACTCCCGGGTGCGCGCCTGTTGCGGGCTTGCGAGGATGGAACGCGAGTCCCCGATCTCCACGAGCTGCCCCTGATCCATGAACGCCGTCCGGTGGCTTACTTCGCGGGCGAAGCCCAATTCGTGCGTCACGACGATCATCGTCATTCCGGTCTGCGCCAGATCCCGCATCACATTCAGGACTTCGCCGACGAGCTCCGGATCCAGCGCCGAAGTCGGCTCGTCGAACAGCAGCAGTTGAGGGCGCATGGCGAGCGCACGGGCGATTGCGACGCGCTGCTGCTGGCCGCCGGAGAGATGTGCCGGATAGACGTCGCGCTTATCGATGAGGCCGACACGGTCCAGCAATGCGTGGGCGCGGTCCCTCGCCTCGTTCCTGTTCTCCTTCAGCACCTGCACGGGGCCTTCGATGATATTCTCGGTGACCGTGAGGTGCGGAAAGAGATTGAAGCGCTGAAAGACCATGCCGATGGATCGCCGCTGCCGGGCGATCTGCGCATCGTCAAGTTCGTGGAGGTTATTGCCTTCGCGCCGGAAGCCGACCAGTTCACCACCCACCCAGATGGCACCACCATCGATGCGCTCGAGCTGGTTGATGCACCGCAGGAAGGTGCTCTTGCCCGAGCCCGACGGCCCGATGATGCACAGCACCTCGCCCTTCTGCACTTTGACGTTGATGCCCTTCAGGACCTCCAGCGGGCCGAAATGCTTGCGGACATCGGCCGCGACGACGAGCGGGGCATCAGGAGAGAGATTCTGAACATCCATATCCTGCTCCTCTTCACTTCGCATTGCCGGCGGCGGCCACGCCCTTGGAGAAATATTTTTCGATTCGTCCCTGGATCAGGCTCAAGATCGTGACCACGACGAGGTACCAGATCGCCGCCACGATCAGGAGTTCGATGACGCGCGAGTTGGCGTAGTAGATGTTCTGCGCGCTATGGAGGATCTCGGCGTACTGAATGACGCTCGCGAGAGACGTGAGCTTGACCATGCCGATGAACTCATTGCCGACCGGCGGGACGATCACGCGCATCGCCTGTGGCATGATGATCCGGCGCAGCATCTGCAACCGCGTCATGCCGATGGTCTGCGCCGCCTCGTATTGCCCCCGGTCGACCGAGAGCAGGCCAGCGCGCACGACTTCCGCCGTGAAGGCCCCCTGCTGAATGCCGAGCCCGAGGAGCGCCGCCACGAAAGGTGTCATGACTTCGACGGTTTTCACCGAGAACAGGCCAGGAATTCCGATGGTCGGGAAAACCAGCGCCAGGTTGAACCAGATCAGCAATTGCAGCAGCGCGGGGATGGCACGGAAGAACCAGACATAGCCCAAAGCCGTCGTCGAGAGGACCGGGTTCTCGGACAGGCGCATGATGGCGAAGACAATCCCGAGGACGATGCCCAGAACCATGGCGAGGATGGCCATCACGATGGTGTTGACGAGGCCGCTCATGATGGCCGGCACCGTCAGGAACTCACCGACGAACCTCCATTCGATCTGCCCGACCGCAAAGGCATGGACGATGACGGCAAGCGCGGCAATCACCAATGCGGCGGCGAGCATCCGCCCGTAGTGGCGGCGCGGGACGAGCGTGAGGTGACTGACTTGATAGACTGTATCGGTCATGGGCCTGTTCTTTCTTCGCTGTTCTTCTTCATGCCTGCCAATCTTTTACGCTCACAACGATTTTTCCAACATGGCTGCCGCTCTCCATGTAGCGGTGCGCCTCGGCCATCTCGGCCAGGGGAAAGATTCGGTCAACCACCGGCGTGATCGCCCCGCGTTCCACATGGGGCCACAAATCCCGCCGCACTCCCTCGACGATCCGGGCCTTAGCGTCGAGCGCCCGGTCCCTGAGAGACGTGGTGTAGAGAGAAGCGCGCTTGGCCATCATGCGGCCCAGCGGGATTTCCGCATCGCGTCCGCTCTGCAGGCCGATCATTGCGATTCGACCATCGGGCGCAAGCGCTTCGATGTTACGGACGAGGTAGGCTGCGCCCATATTGTCGAGGATGATGTCGGCGCCGCGCTGTCCGGTTGCGTTCTTGACGACAGCCACGAAGTCCTCGTCGCGGTAGGAAATGGCGCGCTCGGCCCCGAACTCGACGCAACGTTGCATCTTCTCGCCACCGCCCGCAGTGGCAAAGACCCGCGCGCCGATCGCGCGGGCTGCCTGGATGGCGAAGGTGCCGATCCCGCCCGCGCCGCCATGGACGAGAAGAACGTCGCCTGCGCGGAGCGCCGCGATATCGACGAGATTGGACCACACGGTGCACGCCGCCTCGGGCAATGCCGCCGCCGAGACGAGATCGACATTACGCGGGCGTCGAAGGAATTGGGTGGCGGGAACCGCCACCCTCTCGGCATAGGTGCCACCGGAAACCAACGCGCAGACCTCATCTCCCACGTTCCAGCCCTCGACGTCAGATCCGAGGGCGAGGATCGTCCCGGAACATTCGATGCCGAGGATGCCCGGCAGCGTCGCCGGTGTTCCGTAGGTTCCCTTCCGCTGCAGGAGATCGGCGAAGTTCAGCGCGGTCGCGTGAACGTCGATGACGACCTCGCCTGAGGAAGGGTGCGGATCGGGGACTTCGACCAGAACCAAGGCCTCTGGTCCACCGATATGGGGCAGAACGACAGCACGCATGACGGTCTCCGAAGCAAGCCGGCTCAGGTGCCGGCGTCGATCTTCACTTCGGTCACGGCCTGGCGTTCAAGGCCGAACTTCTGCAGCGCCTGCTTGTAGGCTCCGCTCTTGATCGTCGCCGTCAGGGCCACAGCGACGGCGTCCCGCAAGGCGGCGTCGTTCTTGTTGAATGCGAAGCCGAAGAGCGTCTTGGTCAGAGGCTCGCCCGCCAGGACATAGGTGTTCGGTTCGTCTGCCATGAGATAGGCGACATATTCGGGGCCCAGGACCGCCGCATCGAGGCGTCCCTGCTTGAGGTCGAGGCGCGTCGCCGTGGCGCCGGCCGTGCCGTTGACGCTCGCGGCAGGTTTGCCGGCAGCGACGCAGTTCTTCTCGCTCCAGGCCTGCAGGACCGGGAAATAGTTCGTCGTGCGCGGCGCACCCACGGTCTTTCCGCACAGGTCGGCTTCAGTCTTGATGCTGTCTTTCTTCGACGTAACGGTGAAGGGTTGTGAACCGGTCACCAGATAGTCGACGAAAGTCAGCTTTTCCCGCCGCGACGGCAGATCGCTGATTGCGGTGCCGATCATGTCGATACGGCCGGTGGTGAGAGAGGTCATGAGCTGCTCGAAGCTCATCTCCTCCCACTTCACCTTGACCCCGAGTTCCTTGGCGATGCTTTCGACGAGATCGATGTTCACGCCGATCCGCTCGTTGGTCTTCGGATCCTTATAGGCCATGGGCGGATAGGTGGACTCGATGCCGACCGTGATGGCGCCGGCAGCCTTCACCTTCTCCGGGAGGTTGGCGCTCTGTGCCGATGCGACCGCCGGCACGAGCATTGCGAGAGCCGCTCCGAACGCAGCATGGCAGAAGGTCCGAGCGGACCGATTTCCTCTTGTCATCATATGGTTCCCTTTGGCTAGCGAAAGGCTGCGGTTGCTCCGCGGCTCGTTGCTTTTGTTAAGGGGAGTTCGGGCCCGGTGTGCTTCCTCCACGCCGGATCCGATCAGACATCGATCAGATTTGGGCCCAGGCACGCTGGCGAGTGACGGTCTCCTTCAGGCGTGCGATCTGTTCTGCAACCCGTATCGGCGCAGTTCCGCCATAGCCCGCGCGCGCGGCGACGGCAGCCTCCGGCGTGAGACAGCCGAGCATCTCCTCGCCCAAGCGCGGATCGACGGCCTGGAGATCGGCGGGCGCCAGATCCGAAAGCTCGATATTCTTCTCCTCGCAGTAGCGCACCAGCGCGCCGGTGATCTCATGCGCTTCGCTGAAGGGCACTCCATTGCGGGCAAGCCAGTCGGCGACCTCCGTCGCGAGCGTGAAGCCCTCTGTCGCCTGGGCCCTGATACGGGAGACATCGACCCGCATGGTCGCAATCATGCCCGACATGGCCGGCAGAACCACTTCAAGGGTATCGATGGCCTCGAAGGCGGCCCATTTGTCCTCGGAGAGATCGCGGTTATAGGCGAAAGGAAGCCCTTTCAGGGCCGTCATCATCGCATTGAGACCGCCGATCAGGCGTGCGGCCCGGCCACGGGTCAGCTCCGCGATATCCGCATTCTTTTTTTGCGGCATGATCGAGGAGCCGGTCGCATAACCGTCGTCGAGAACGACCCAGCGGAACTGGCGCGACGACCAGAGGAACACCTCCTCAGCCAGACGCGAGAGGTTCACGCCGATCATTGCGGAGACGAACAGGAATTCCGCCACATGGTCGCGGCTCCCGACCGCATCGATCGAATTTTCGCAGGCCGATTCATAACCGAGTTCTTTGGCCGAGAGTTCCGGATGGAGCGCGATGGCGGAACCTGCCAGCGCCGCAGCACCGAGCGGCGAGCGCGACGAGCGACGGTCCCAATCCTGCAGACGCTCGATATCCCGCGAAAATCCCTGGGCATGAGCCAGGAGCTGATGGGCGAACGTGACCGGCTGGGCGGGCTGCAGATGTGTGAACCCCGGAGCGAGCGTGTTCTGGTGTTCGCTGGCCTGCGCGATCAACGCCTCCTGAAGCGCAAGCAGATCGTTCGCGATCCGCTTCGCCGCACGGCGCAGATGGAGCTTGAGATCGTTGGCGGCCTGATCGTTGCGCGACCGGCCCGCCCGCAGCTTGCCGCCGAGCGGACCGAGGCGCTCCACGAGGACGCGCTCGAGGAAGGTATGCACGTCCTCATCGGCGGAGGACGGCGAGATGTTTCCTTGAGCGAAGTCCTCACCGATCACTGCGAGGGTCTCGCTGATCCTGTCACCTTCGTCCTGCGTCAGGATACCGGTGCGCACCAATTCGCGTGCATGGGCGATGGAGGATTGGAGATCTTCCGGAACGAGACGAAAGTAAGTCTCGGGTGCGCGTGAAAGGCGCATCAGGGCGGCGGAGGGAGGTGTCCGGAACCTTGCTCCCCAGAGTCGAACGGGTTGGGTCATTGGTATTCCTCTTGACTGAGGAATGCTTGCACCCGTTTCCCATATGGACAATTGAATTGATTTCCCCGACGATAGTCCAAAATGGAATAGAAACTCTGTAGCGTAAGAGGACGACGGAGTTCGATGTCTAGGACGCACCTACCGAGTACGATCGGATTGCGGGTTGTGGCTGCGCTGGCGCAGCACGGCACGGTGTCCTCCGCGGCGGACGCGCTCCATCTCACCCAGAGCGCCGTGAGCAAGCAGCTCAAGAATATCGAGACGCTTGTAGGAGTGGCGCTCTTCGACCGCACGAGTCAGGGGCTGTCTCCCACGGAAGCCGGGATGGTCTATATCGAGCAGGCCCGCATCGCGCTCGGTGCGATGGAAACCGCCGCGGTCCGCGTGGCAACCTTGCGTCGCTCCGAACCGGCAATCCGCCTTCACGTCCTTCCCATTCTCGGCGATCGATGGTTCATGCCCCGCTTCTCGCGGTTTGCGGAGCTTCATCCACAGATCGAGGTCGAGTTCACGACCTTCGCATCGAGCGATATCGTGGAAGAAGCGGATGCAGTCTTCCGCTTTGGTGACGGAAATTGGCCAGGCTGGAAGGCGGACTACGTCCTGGGACGCGACGTGATCCTGGTCGGCGCCCCTCAGCTCATTACCCGAGGCGGTGGTATCAGTTCGCTGGAGGATCTTCGTCGTTATCCGGTGCTCGAGCACCGTCAGACTCCGTTGCGCTGGAGCGATTTTGCCCAGGCATCACACATCGACGAGTTTGTGCCGGCGCGGATCACCCGCTTCGGCTATTATTCTCTCGTCATTCGTGCCGCCATCGGCGGCCAGGGCCTCGCCCTTGTGCCGCGCAGCCTCATCCCCGACGAGCTTGCAGGCGGCCAGCTGATCAATCCGCTTAGCCTCGGATATGTGAGCCGGAATTGTTATTGGCTGACGACGCCTGCGAACAAACCGCTCAGCGCAGGTCTTGTCATTTTGCGTGATTGGCTTCTCAAGGAGGCACGGCAATCGGAACCTCTGGAGGAGGCGACACTCCTCCAGGATATCGCCTCCTGAAGACTTATCGCGCCGCGCGTTCGCAACCCTCGAAATGTTCCGTGATCTCGCGCCCCGTCGTCCACCATACGTCGTCGTAACGCCGGACATATTGCAGGAACTCTTCGAGAATACGGTAACGCATTGGGCGTCCGGAGACCTGTGGATGCATGATCATCGTTGCGACGCCGCCCCACTCCCGCGTCTGGTCGAACTCGTCGCGCCAGATGGACAGCACTTCCTCGCGCCCGAACAGAGCGCGAGAGCTCATGCGGTGCGTGATGCCGAAATTCCAATCGTCGAAGCTGTAATTGACCGGGATTTCCAAGGGTCCCGGTCCGTCCGGCAGGACATGCCGATACGGCCGGATATCGTCGCGCCATGAGCTGGAGTAGCGGATGCCGCGGTCTCGCAGCAGAGCGAGGAGCTCGGTGAAACTTTCGCCCGATGGGGCACGATAGCCGATCGGCATCACCCCGAGAACGCGCTTGATGGCGTCAAAGCCGCGATCCACCTCCTCTACCATGGTGGCGAGATCACCGGGTTCCGGCCGCAGATGCCAGTAGCCGTGATGACCGATCTCGTGGCCTGCCTTGAGGATGGACTCGCAGGCGGCCGGATGCGCCTCGACGGTCCATCCTGTGATGAAGAAAGTCGCCTTGACCTCGTAACGGGCTAGCAGCTCGAGGAGTTTCGGAATACCGACTCGGGCCTCGTACCCCCCATAGGACATGGTGACGAGGCGGTCGACGTTGCGGCGATCCATGCCGAGCCAGACGGATTCGGCATCGACATCGAAGCCCGGGAACAGCGCGCATGTCTTGCCATCCGGCCATGGGAAGTCAGGGGCAGGAGGGGCCAAATTCGCGGGACGTGGAGCGGGGTCGATCGCCATGGTGTTCTCTTTTCAACGACCTTGATGCTGACAACCTGAGGGCATTTGGCAATTGAATAGTTTTCCGCTCTGCCAGTCGCGAACGGAATAGGCCGCTTTCAGGTCTCCGACCATCCGGCCGCGAGAGCACCCAGCACCTCCGTCGGAAGTGTGTAGTAGACCTTCTCCTTCACGACACCGCCCAATGCGCTATAGAGCCTCTGCGCCGAGGCATTGTCGCGATCCGTCGTAAAATCTATCCGCCCGATCTCGTTCTCGATCGCGAAGGCGGCGAGAAATTGGATGATGCGGGTGCCGATGCCCAGCCCCCGGGCGGCCTCGACCACATAGAGGTCCTTCAGATACAACAACCCCCGTAAGTCTCGACCTGGCCGCATGATTGCCACACAGGCCAGACCAACATCCTGCCCCCCTGCATCCCGTGCGAGCACAAATCGAGTGCCTTCATCGTTGGCGATCGTTTCTTCCATGATCCGGCGATAGTCAGCCTCAGGCCGGAGATTCTCGCCTGGACGATAATGACGGTCCATGGCCCGCACCAACTGCGCCACAGCAGCGACGTCTTCAAGGTTCGCAATCCGGATATCGCCAGCCATGGCTCGGCCTCCATGGAGGAATCGAAGCTATGCTTAGTCAGTCACCTGAAGGACTGCAAAGGGCCCAAGGCGTTCCTTAAGCGCAACGCTGTGAACGCCCGCTTGTCTATCCATCTCAGACAGTGACTTGAGGTAACTCGATCCACGAAGCTGTGAGGCAAAGACAAAAGCGGAGATTTCTGCCGTTGCATGCCGCCTTGGTACTAGCCCGCGGCCTGTGTATCCACCGTGCCTGCAGGAGAGGGGTGTTGTTGAGAAGTCGCGGAAGGTTGCCGAACTTCGAATCGGGCACCGCACCGCGAAGAATGGGACCTGAACAGTCCTTGAGGAACCTGATGGGACCGCAAGATCAGTGGCAGAACGTCGAAAAGCCTTACCGATCAAGGGATTGATTGGAGCGGGCGATGGGAATCGAACCCACGACATTCAGCTTGGGAAGCTGACGTTCTACCTCTGAACTACACCCGCGTTCCTTTATTCATATCCGGCCTTGCCGCGATCCGGCAAGGGGGCAGCGGAATTGCCAAGAGAGTTACCGGAAGTGTTTCGAGAGCTTCAGGCCTTGCGCCTGATAGTTCGAACCTGCGCCTGAGCCATAAAGCACCTTGGGCCGCTCGGCCATGCGCTCGTAGACGAGTCGTCCCACGATCTGCCCGTCCTCCAGGATGAAGGGGACGTCGCGGGAGCGGACCTCGAGCACGGCGCGGGCCCCCTCCCCTCCTGCCTCCGCGTGGCCGAAGCCCGGATCGAAGAAGCCGGCATAGTGGACCCGGAACTCGCCCACGAGGGGGTCGAAGGGCACCATCTCGGCGGCGTAATCCGGCGGCACATGCACTGCCTCCTTGGAGGCGAGGATGTAGAACTGGCCGGGATCCAGGATCAGGGTCCGGCTCGCATCGGCATAGAGCGGCTCCCAGAAATCCGCGACGCGGCAGGAGCCGGGCTTGTCGACGTCGACGAGGCCCGTATGGCGCTTGGCGCGATAACCGATGAGGTTATCGGAGCCGAACCCTGAGAGATCCACGCTGACAGCGACACCGTCCTGAATGGATGGCTCGGCCGAGGTCACGACCCGCTCCTTCTCATGAACGGCCTGGAGCTCGGCGTCGCTCAGGCGCACATTGCCCTTGCGCAGGCGCAGCTGCGACAGGCGCGTGCCGGTCCTGACCAGCACCGGAAAAGTGCGCGGCGAGATCTCGGCATAAAGACGGCCGCGATAGCCGGCGCCGATGGTGTCGAATTCCTGGCTGCGATCGGTGATGACCCGGGTGAACACGTCGATGCGGCCGGTGGAGCTTTTGGGATTGGCGGCTGCGGACAGGTCTTCCGGCAAAGCCAGTTCCTCCTGCAGTTCGGCGATATAGACACTGCCCGTTTCCAGGATGGCGCCTTTGCCCAGGTCGATCTCGTGAAAGCTCAACTGGTCGAGGCGATCTCGAACCGTGTGATTGCGGCCCGGCAGGAAGCTCGCGCGAACCCGGTAGGCACGGCGGCCCAGCCTCAGATCGAGGCTTGCCGGCTGGACCTGGTCGGACGCGAAGGGCGTCTCCGGTTTGATGACGCCTGTTTCCGCAAGGCGCATGATGGCATCAGCCGATTGGATTCCATCCTTCAACGCAACCATGTCCGTTTTCCGAGGGACCTGCCCTCATTGAATTGTTGAGCCCGGCAGTATCTGTAAGGGTTGTTACGGAATTCTCAATCGCTTTCCTTAAGCCTTGGGGATGTTCTGACGCGCCGGTCTAAACCCCTTCCCTTCGATTGACGAGATCCGAAGGTCGCCGTACCACGGTCCATAAACTCCTCGACCGGCGTGAGACAGGCTCATGTATCAAGCTGTGACCCGCGGCATCAGCGTGACAGTGACACCCCGTTACATGCCGGAAGAATCCTCTCCCGAGCAAGGGCGCTACTTCTTTGCCTACACGGTCGAGATCATCAACACGAGCCTGGAGCGGGTTCAGCTCCGCGCCCGTCACTGGCAGATCACCGACGAGCATGGCCAGGTGCAGGAGGTGCGCGGCGCCGGCGTGGTCGGAGAGGAGCCGGTGCTGGGGCCTGGCGAGAGCTTCAGCTATACGAGCGGCTGTCCCCTGCCGACGCCGAGCGGCACCATGCAGGGCACCTATCTGATGGAGACCGCCAGCGGCGAAACTTTCGACGCCGAAATTCCCGCCTTCTCGCTCGACATTCCCCGCACCAAGCGCGTGCTGCACTGAGGTTTTTGATGTCCCCTACCGGTCAGCGGCTGACGCCGCTCGAAATGCTGGCGAAGCTTGTGTCCTTCGACACCGTGAGTTCGAAGTCCAACCTGCCCTTGATCGAGTTCGTCGAAAACTATCTGCAGAGCTGGAACGTGCCTTACGTGCGCGTGCCGAACGAGACGGGCGACAAGGCGGCAATCTATGCCACGATCGGTCCGCAGGACCAGGGCGGGATCGTGCTCTCCGGCCATACGGATGTGGTGCCGGTGACGGGGCAGGCCTGGACGTCCGATCCCTTCACCCTTCGCGTGGAGAACGGACGAGCCTATGGGCGCGGCGCGGTGGACATGAAGGCCTTCGATGCGCTGGCGCTCGCCATGGTGCCCGAATTCCAGGCAGCCAACCTCACGACGCCGATCCACATCATGCTCTCCTACGACGAGGAGACGACATGCTTCGGCGTCGTCGACACCATCCGTCGCCTCGGACATGACCTGCCCTTGCCGAAGGCCGTCATCGTTGGCGAGCCGACGATGCTGGAGGTGGTGGATGCGCACAAAAGCGTCGTGACCTTCTCTACCACGGTGCATGGTTTCGAGGCGCACTCGTCGAAGCCCTATCTCGGCGCCAGCGCCGTGATGACGGCGGCCGAACTGATTGCGGAACTGAACCGCATCGGCGACGAGATGATGGAGCGCGGCGACACCAGTGGGCGCTTCGATCCCCCCTACACGACGGTGCATGTGGGCACGATCTCGGGCGGCACGGCGCGCAATATCCTCTCGAAGAGCTGCACCTTCCATTGGGAATTCCGCGGCCTGCCGAGCCTCGATCCGCAGGAGATTCCCAACCGGTTCAACAAGTTTGTCGAGGAGGTTGCCCTGAAGCGCCTCAACCGCTTCGGCGAGTTCGGGCGGATCGAAACCGTTCTTCACGCAGACGTGCCGGGCCTTGCGCCGGATCCCGGTTCGGAGGCGGAAGTCCTGACTCTGCGCTTGGCGGGCAAGAACCACACGCAGACGGTGCCCTACGGCACGGAAGCGGGCCATTATCAGGCCGCCGGCATTCCTACAATCGTCTGCGGCCCCGGTTCGATCAATCAGGCACATCAGCCTGATGAATACATTGCGCTGGAGCAGTTCGAGGCAGGTCTGGCGTTCATGCGCAGGCTCGCAGCGATCTGCGCGAATTCCTGACGATCAGCACACCGTCATGCCCGCACTTGTTGCGGGTATCCACGTCTTGTCAGCACTGTGCCTCGAAGACGCGGATGGCCGGGACAAGCCCGGCCATGACGAAGGTGAGATGAGACAGTTGCGGCAGATTGCGGACTAAGCTTCCGACTTCGCGATCTCGGCCTCGACTTCCGCCGGATCGAGATCGTAGAAGCGCGAGCAGAACTCGCAGGTGATGCCGATGCGTCCGTTGTCGCCGACCATGTCGCGGCGATCCTCGACTGAGAAGCGGCGCATCATGCCCATGATGCGCTCATGCGAGCATGTGCATTCCTCATGCACGTGCTGGCCTTCGAAGACGCGCACGCCGCGCTCGTGGAACAGGCGATAAAGAAGCGTCTCGCTGGAGACGGTCGGATCGACCAGTTCGTGGTCCTCGACCGTGCCGACCAGGGATTTGGCCTCAAGCCAGGCATCATCCTCGGACGGCGATGCCAGATCGTTCGAGGGATGTCCCTCCGGGATGTCGCCTGGATGCAGATCGGCCTGCCGCAGCCGCTCCGACGAGGAAGGCAGGAACTGGATCATCAGGCCGCCGGCGCGATAGGTGTGGCGGCCGTCCTCGAACTGCTCGGCCACGGCCAGGCGCACCTGCGTCGGGATTTGCTCGGACTGGCGGAAATACTGATGAGCGGCCTCTTCGAAGCCCTGGCCATCGAGCGCGACGACGCCCTGATAGCGGCTGCGCTCGGAACCCTGATCGATGGTCATGGCGAGGTAGCCGGACCCTAAGAGTTCGCCAGTTCCCGGCGAATTCTGCCCGAGCGCCTCGAGCCTGTCCTTGTCGAAGCGGGCAGTCGCGCGCAGGCGGTCCGGTGCATTGAAGTCGACCACCACCATGTCGATGATGCCGTCGGTCTTGGTCTGCAGCTGGAAGCGTCCCTCGAGCTTGAGGGACGCGCCGAGCATGGCCGTCAAGGCTGCCGCCTCGCCGATGACGCGCGCAACGATGTCTGGATAGCCGTGACGGGAGATAATGGTGTCGATGGAGGCTCCGAGGCGCACCACACGCCCGCGCACGTCGAGAGGCTCGACCGCGAAAGGCAGAACGACGTCATCGATTCCTTCAAGCGAAGCTGAACTCATGCGTTTGCTGCTCCGAGGCACCACGCCAGGATGCCCTTTTGTGCGTGAAGCCGGTTCTCGGCCTCGTCGAAGACCACCGATTGCGATCCGTCCATGACCTCATCCGTCACCTCCTCACCGCGATGGGCGGGAAGGCAATGCATGAAGATCGCATCCTTGTTGGCCACGCCCATGAGCCTGCCATTGACCTGATAGGGCTTCAGCAGGTTCTGGCGGCGGAACTCGTCGTCGTCGCCCATGGATACCCAGCAATCGGTGACGATCGCATGGGCTCCCTCGGCGGCCTCGAAGGCATCGGTGGTCACGCTGATCCGAGCCCCTTCCTTTTTCGCCCAGGACAAAAGCTCCGGGCGCGGGGCAAGTTCCGGCGGAGACGCGATGTTCAGCGTGAAATTGAGACGCGCAGCCGCATGGATCCACGAGGCGAGCACGTTGTTGGCATCGCCCGTCCAGGCAATCGTCCGGCCTTCGATGGAGCCGCGATGCTCCTCGAAGGTCATGATATCGGCCATGATCTGGCACGGATGCGTCACCTTGGTCAGGCCGTTGATCACGGGGATCGAGGCGTACTCGGCCAATTCCGTCACCATCGCATGATCGAGGGTGCGGATCATGATGGCATCTACGTAGCGCGAGAGAACGCGCGCCGTATCGGCGATGCTCTCGCCGCGGCCGAGCTGCATCTCTTTGCCCGTGAGCATCAGCGTCTCGCCGCCAAGCTCGCGCATGCCGACATCGAAGGAGACACGGGTGCGGGTGGAGGGCTTGTCAAACACCATAGCCAGGACCTTGCCCTCAAGCGGGCGGTCCTTGGCCTTCTCGCCGCGGCGGCGCTTGGACTTGATCTCCAGGCCGACATTCAGGAGGTGCCGGATCTCCGCGCCGGAAAAATCGCTGAGATCGAGGAAATGGCGGGTCTTCATTGAACTGCTCCCGACTGAGCGGCGGTTTTCTGCTCAGCTTCGATGGCTGCGCAGGCGGCATCCAGACGATTGATGGCTTCCGCGAGATCGGCCTCCGTGATGATCAGCGGCGGCAGAAGTCGAACGACATTGTCGCCAGCCCCGATCACGATGAGCTTCTGATCGCGGGCGGCTTTGACGAAATCCGTGTTGGGCACGACCGTGCGCAGGCCCACGATGAGCCCCTGTCCCCTCACCTCGGCGATGACGCTGGGATGACGGTCCTTCAGCTCGGCGAGGCGCTGCTTGAGCAGCAGGCCCTTACGCTCGACGCTCTCCAGGAAGCCCGGCTCCAGGATCACGTCGAGCACGGCATTGCCGACCGCCATGGCGAGCGGATTGCCGCCGAAGGTCGTGCCGTGAGTGCCGAGCGTCAAGCCCTTGCCGGCCTCTGCCGTGGCAAGGCACGCCCCCAATGGGAAGCCGCCGCCGATGCCCTTGGCGACCGTCATGATGTCAGGCGTCACACCACTCCATTCATAGGCGAAGAGCTTGCCGGTGCGGCCGACCCCGGTCTGGATCTCGTCGAAGATCAGAAGCAGGCCTTGGCTGTCGCACAGGGCGCGCAGTTCGCGCAGGAAGGCGTTCGACACGTTCCTGACACCGCCTTCACCCTGGATCGGCTCGATCATCAGGGCCGCGGTGTGCGGGCCGATGACGGCCTTCAAGGCCTCCAGATCCTCGGCGGGAACCTGATCGAAGCCCTGCACCTTGGGACCGAAGCCCTCCAGATACTTGGCCTGACCGCCGGCCGCGATGGTGCCGAGCGTGCGACCATGGAAGGCGCCCTCGAAGGTAACAATGTGGAAGCGCTCAGGGTTGCCGTTCACATAATGATAGCGGCGCGCCATCTTGATCGCGGCCTCGTTCGCCTCTGCGCCGGAATTGGCGAAGAACACGTAATCTGCGAAGGTGTTGTCGACGAGCCGCTGGGCAAGGCGCTCACCTTCCGGGATCTGGAACAGATTGGAACTATGCCAGATCTTGGCGGCCTGCTCGGTCAGAGCCTTCACCAGATGAGGATGCGCATGACCCAAGGCATTCACGGCGATGCCGGCGCCGAAATCCAGATATCGCTCGCCATCTCGGCCGTAGAGCCAGGGGCCCTCTCCCTTTTCGAAGGAAAGCTCGGCGCGGGCAAAAGTCGGCAGCAATGGCGATGTCACAGGTTGTCTCCGCCTAGAGAGGCCCAAGGTCGCACCCGGGCCCGAAAAAGAAAGCGCCGCCCCAGCGGGGGCGGCACGGCTGGGGATTCTAACGAGGTGCGAGACCCTGTCAATTCAAGAGAAATGAAGTCACTCATCACAAGGAATTTTTGCCGGTTTTGGGGCCTCGGTGAGTTCCTTGGGGAAAACGACAGGGCCTGTCCGGGGACTCTTGCGCCGGAGTCCACCCATCCTGTAACGTTCAAGGATAGTCGAGTACGGCATTCGTGCCACGGCATTCACCCTCAGGAGCGACCCAAGCAACGCGGTCGGACATCAAAACCCTGTCCGCGAGGCATACGGGATTCTGAGCTTGAAGCCGGTCACGATGGAGGCAAGTTTAAAAATGATGGATGCGGGCGGAACTTGGACGGACGAGCGGGTCGAGCTTCTCAAGAAGCTCTGGACCGATGGTTTGAGCGCGAGCCAGATCGCCGCCGAGCTTGGCAACGTCACCCGCAACGCGGTGATCGGCAAGGTTCACCGCCTCGGCCTGTCCGGCCGCGCCAAGGATGCGAAGCCTGCCGCTTCGGCCGCTGCCCGCCCGCGCAAGGCGACCCGCGCTCCCAGCGCGCCGGCTCCGATTGCGCCGCAGCCGCACAACAACAACGTGGTGATGGCTCCGATCCCGCTGCAGGCCGTGGCCGACGAGCCTGCGGTCTTCGCCGAGGACGACATCGCCGTTCCCATGTCCGAGCGCGTGACCATTATGGATCTGCGCGAGTCCATGTGCCGCTGGCCCATGGGCGACCCGACGAAGCCGGAGTTCCGCTTCTGCGGCGCCCGCTCGATCACGGGCCTGCCCTATTGCACCCATCACGCCCGCATCGCCTACCAGCCGGTGGCCGACCGCAAGCGTGAGCGCAAGCTCGCCCGCGCTTAAAGCAAAGCTTTCCAATAAAAAGGCCGCTCTGATCGTCTTCAGAGCGGCCTTTTTGTTTGTATGTCTTCTAAAGTTTCAGGCGCTCACAGCCTGCTCTTCGCGAGCGAAGGTCTCGTCGAAGGAATAGCCGGCGCCGCGCACGGTGCGGATGGGGTCGGGCCGGCGCGGCAGGCCAATCGCCTTGCGCAGACGGCCCACATGCACGTCCACGGTGCGCTCGTCGATATAGACGTCGTGGCCCCAGACGGCATTGAGCAGGTGCTCGCGGGAAAAGACGCGGCCAGGGCTCTGCATCAGGAACTCCAGCAGGCGGAACTCGGTCGGACCCAGATGCAGCTCCTGACCGGCGCGGCGCACCCGGTGCGTCTCGCGATCGAGTTCAATATCGCCGGCCCTGAGAAGCGTCGCGATATGCGTCGGCTTCGCCCGGCGCAGGAGCGCACGCACGCGGGCGAGCAGTTCCGGCACCGAGAACGGCTTGACGATATAATCGTCCGCGCCGGTGGAGAGGCCGCGGATGCGGTCGCCCTCCTCCCCGCGCGCCGTGAGCATGATGATCGGCAGACGCTCGGTTTCCGTCCGAGCGCGGATGCGCCGGCAGAGTTCGATTCCGGACAAGCCGGGCAGCATCCAGTCGAGCAGCACGATGTCGGGCACCTGCTCCCGCAGACGGATCTCGGCCTCGTCACCGCGCGATACGCTGTCCACCTCGTAGCCTTCGGCCTCGAGGTTGTAGCGCAGGAGCAGCATCAAGGGCTCTTCGTCCTCGACGATCAGAACGCGAGGTCCCATGGTCAGGCTCCGGTCCCAACCGTCGCGTCGATGGAGCGGTCGTTCTTGGGCCGATCGATGGCCAAAGTCTCGGCCGTGACGAGGTAATGGACCGTCTCGGCGATATTGGTGGTGTGGTCGCCGATGCGCTCGATGTTCTTGGCACAGAACAGGAGATGCGTGCAGAACGAGATGTTGCGCGGATCTTCCATCATGTAGGTCAGGAGCTCCCGGAAGAGCGACGTATAGAGCGCATCTATGGCGCCGTCCCGCTTCCAGACATCGAGCGCCTTCGCCGTGTCCTTCTGCGCATAGGCGTCGAGCACATCCTTGAGCTGTCCCAGCACCAGATCGTTCATGTGCCGGAGCCCGACGACGATCTTGTGCGGCTGGAAATCGTCACCGATGGCGAGCGCCCGCTTGGCGACGTTCTTGGCCAGATCGCCGATCCGCTCCACGTCGCCGGCGATGCGGATTGCGGAGATGGTCTCGCGCAGGTCGACCGCCAGGGGCTGGCGCCGGGCGATGGTGAGGATGGCGTTTTCCTCGACCTCGCGATGAAGAACATCGAGGCGAGGGTCGGATGCGATCACCGTCTGGGCCAGGGGCTTGTCGTGGCGGGCCAGCGCATCGACGGAATCCACCAGCATCTTCTCGGCAATGCCGCCCATCTCGGCGATGCGCTGCCGGAGCCCCTGGAGGTCGGCGTCGTAGGAGCGGACGATATGCTCTGACATGGAGGTCCTCCGTGAACCGCTTCTATCAGCCGAAGCGGCCCGTGATGTAATCCTGAGTTTGTTTCTTGGTCGGGTTCATGAACATCTTGGTCGTAGGGCCGAACTCCACGAGCTCGCCGAGATACATGAACGCCGTGAATTGCGAGATACGCGCCGCCTGCTGCATGTTGTGCGTGACGATCACGATGGTGAACTCGGAGCGGAGCTGCTCGATCAGCTCCTCGATCTTGCCGGTGGAGATCGGGTCGAGCGCCGAGGTCGGCTCGTCGAGCAGGATCACCTCCGGACGCTGCGCGATGGTGCGCGCGATGCACAGGCGCTGCTGCTGACCGCCCGACAGGCCCATGCCGGACTGACGCAGCTTGTCCTTCACCTCGTCCCACAGGGCGGCCTTGCGCAGCGCCTCCTCGACACGCCCGTCGAGCTCGGATTTCGGCAGCTTTTCGTAAAGGCGGATGCCAAACGCGATGTTGTCGTAGATTGACATGGGGAACGGCGTCGGCTTCTGGAACACCATGCCGACACGGGCGCGAAGCTCGTTCACGTCGATGGACGGCGAGAGCACGTTCTGGCCGTCGAGCAGAATCTGGCCGTCGGCGCGCTGTTCCGGATAGAGGCTGTAGATGCGGTTGAAGGTGCGCAGCAGAGTCGACTTTCCGCAGCCAGAGGGACCGATAAGGGCCGTGACCTGACGATCGTGGAAGTCGAGCGAGATGTCCTTCAGACCGCGAAAATCGCCGTAGTAGAAGTTGAGACCTTTCACGGCGATGCGCACGGGAGCGCCGGTATCCGCAGCCGCCGCATTTCCGATGGCGCTGCTCGTGTTGAGGGCGATCGTGCTCATCGGGCTTTATCCTTCCTCAGGAGGAGGCGCGCCACGATGGACAGCGCCAGGATCGACATGGTGATGATGAGGGCGCCGGCCCAGGCGAGTTCACGCCAGTTCGGATAAGGCGCCAGTGCGAATTGGTAAATCGTGACCGGCAGGTTCGAGACGCCGCCCATCAGGGTCGGGCTGAACCAGAAAGTGTTGTTGAGGGCTGTGAAGAGCAGAGGCGCGGTTTCGCCCGCAATACGCGCGGTGGCGAGGATCACGCCCGTGACCATGCCCGCACGCGCTGCCTTCCAGCTGATCTGCACGATCACCTTGGACATGGGAGCTCCAAGAGCGGCCCCGGCTTCGCGCAGCGAACCCGGCACAAGGCGGAGCATGTCCTCCGTCGAGCGGACGATGACCGGGATGGCGATGATCGCCAACGCTACGCCACCAGCCCAGCCTGAATAGCCGCCCATGGGCTGCACCATCATGATGTAGACGAAGAGGCCGATGAGGATGCTGGGCGCGGCGAGCAGAATGTCGTTCACGAAGCGGATGATTGTGGCGAGCTTCGAGCCCTTGCCGTATTCAGCCAGATAGGTTCCGGCGAGCACGCCGATAGGCGTTGCCACGACGATGCCAAGGAAGGTCAGGACCAGGCTGCCCACGATGGCATTCGCGATGCCTCCCCCCTCGGTTCCGGGACCGGGGGTCGTCTCGGTAAACACCGCAGGCGAGAGACCGCCGATACCTTCCACCAGAAGCATCAGCAAAATCCAACCGAGTACGAAGGCCCCCAGCATGGTGAACAGGGTGCAGGCGATCTTGAGCGCGCGATCGGCCAGATAGCGGCTACGGCGCACGCGACCCCAGGGAGCGGGTGCCGCAATCGTGGCCTGGTTATAGAGGGCGGTATCCATCCTTCACCTCTTAAGGAGTCTTCACGCGGGCGATCAGAAGACGTGCAAGAGCAAGAACAATGAAAGTGACCACGAACAGAATGCAGCCGAGTGCCAGCAAGGCGCTCATATGCATTCCGGATGCTTCATTGAACTCGTTCGCGATACGGGAAGCGATCGTCGAACTTGGGTCGAAGAGCGAGAGGGACAGGCGGTTCGCATTACCGATCACGAAGGTGACCGCCATCGTCTCGCCAAGGGCGCGCCCGAGGCCGAGCATGATGGCGCCGATGATGCTGACGCCGGCCTGAGGAATCAAAACGTAGCGCACCACTTCCCAGGTGGTGCAGCCAATGCCGTAGGCGCTCTCGCGCAGGATGCTGGGGATCTGATCCAGCATGTCGCGTGTGATCGACGCGATGAAGGGAATGATCATGATCGCCAGAATAATTCCTGCCGTCAGCATGCCGACACCGGACGGCACGCGCGCATAGAGAATGGTTCCGAGGATCGGAATGCCCTCCACGATGGTCGTGAGAGGAATCTGGACGTAGTTGGCGAAGAGCGGAGCGAAAACGAAAAGGCCCCACATGCCGTAGATGATGCTCGGCACCGCAGCCAGCAGCTCGATGACGGTCGAGACTGGACGCCGGAGCCACGGCGGACAGAGCTGCGTCAGGAAGATCGCAATGCCGATGGAGATCGGCACACCAATCGCAAGAGCGATTAGAGCCGAGGTCAACGTGCCGGTGATGGCAACCCAGGCGCCGAATTGTTCCGCTCCCACGTTCCAGATGCTGGACGTGATGAACCCGAAACCGAATTCCTGGAAGGCGGACCATCCACCATAAACCATCGTGCCGAGGATTCCGGCGAGGACGGCAAGAACAATCAGGGCAGAGCCGTAACTTGCCCAGCGAAAGCCCTGATCGAAGACAGGTGAAGAACGGCGGCGGACGGTCTGCATGTTGTTCGACACGACGATCTCATCAGACAAAACAGCCATCCGCCTTACTCCACGATTAAGTCTGTGACCAGCTTACATCTTGTAGACGGGCTGACCGGAGCTGGTCTTGATGTCCTTCGACCAGATTGCGCGGATCTGCTCGACGACGTTGTCCGGCAGCGGGACGTAGTCGAGGTCGGACGCAAGCTTGTCGCCGCTCTTGAAGGACCAGTCGAAGAACTTCAGCACCTCAGCCGCCTGCTCCGGCTTGTCCGCAGTCTTGTAGACCAGGATGAAGGTCGGGTTCGTGATCGGCCAAGCATCATCGCCTGCCTGGTTGGTCAGCGAGATGCCGAAACCGGGAGCCGACGACCAGTTGGCGCTGGCGGCAGCGGCCTGGAACGACTTGATCTCAGGCTGCGGATACTTGCCGGCCTTGTTCTGAAGCAGAGTGTGAGGAATGTTGTTCTGCTTGGCATAGGCGTATTCGACATAGCCGATCGAGTTCGGAACCTGCTTCACCGTAGCGGCCACGCCCTCGTTACCCTTGCCGCCCTGACCGATCGGCCAGTTGACCGTGGTGCCGGCGCCGAGCTCGGACTTCCAGGCATCGGAGACCTGCGACAGGTAGGTAGTGAACACGCTGGTCGTGCCCGAAGAGTCGGAGCGATAGACCGGGGTGATATTGGCGTTGGGGAGGTTCACGCCGGCGTTCAGCTGAGCGATCTTGGGATCGTTCCACTTGGCGATCTTGCCTTGGAAGATATCCGCCAGAACCTGGCCTGTGAGCTTGAGCTGACCGGGCTGGACACCCTGGATGTTCACGACGGGAACGACAGCACCCATCACGGTCGGGAACTGCAGAAGGCCGTTCTTCTCAAGATCCTCGCCCTTCATCGGGGCATCGGTCGCGCCGAAATCGACGGTCTTGGCCTGGATCTGCTTGATGCCGCCGCCAGAACCGATCGACTGATAATTCATGCCGTTGCCAGTCTCCTTCTTGTAGGCCTCAGCCCACTTCGAATAGACCGGGAAGGGGAAGGTCGCGCCTGCGCCGGTGATGTCAGCAGCAGATGCCGTGGTCGTAAGGCTCGCGACGGCAAGGCCAGCCGCAATGGCGTAGGACAAAATCTTCACGGTAAGTCTCCTGTTCATAAGCGCGACAGGCCGCTTTGAAGCCTGGGCCGCGTCACGCGATGGGACAGCTAGGCCCGACGGATGTCTCCTCTACGACAGTTGGATGACAATTACATGACACCCCCAAAGGATCCTTGAGAGGCCTGGATTTGTGCCAGTGGATGACAGTTGGCGTGACAGGATCGGCCGCTAAGGACGAGGCGCTGCCTCCGGGAGCCGCACGGTAAAACGGGCGCCCTGCCCCGGTTCGCTGGCAATATCGAAATGGCCCCGATGGCGGTTGACGATATGCTTGACGATGGCAAGGCCGAGGCCCGTCCCTCCCTTGTCCCTGCTCTGGACGACATCGACCCGGTAGAACCGCTCGGTCAGGCGCGGCAGGTGCTCTGGCGCGATGCCAGGGCCGTAATCCTGCACGGAGAAGGCAACCTGCGGAGTCGGCCCCTCGATACGGGCGACCTCGACATCCACCCTCCCGCCGCTCTCGCCGTATTTCACAGCGTTCTCGATCAGGTTCTCGGCAACGCGCAGAAGTTCGTCCCGGTCACCGAACACGAAGACGGGCCGGTCCGGCAGCGTGACTTTGATAACCACCCCCCGCTCCTTCGCCAAAGGCGAGAGGGTTTCCACCATCTGGGCGGCGATGGAGGCAAAGTCGAGGGTCTGAGTCGGCGAGAGGTGGGCGCGCATCTCGATGCGCGACAGGGACAAAAGGTCGTCGATCAGGCGCTTCATACGCTGCGCTTGCCCCTTCATGATGTCGAGGAAGCGTTCTCTCGCCTTGACGTCGTCGCGAGCCGGGCCCTGCAGGGTTTCGATAAAGCCGAGGACCGAGGCCAGCGGGGTGCGCAGTTCATGGCTCGCATTGGCGACGAAATCGGCCCGCATGGCCTCGAGCCGCCGGGCGGAGGTGAGATCGCGGAAGAACAGGACGACGCCGGCCTTGACCTCGGGATCGGCCACATCGGCCTGGAGGGGGCCGATATGCACCTCGAAAGTCCGCTCGGTCGGAATTCTCTCGGAATACTCGACCTTCAGGGCCTCGCCGCTTTCCAGGACCTCCTGAATGCCGTCGAGTACGTCCGGGGTGCGCAGGGCAAAGGACAAGGGGTGGCTCGTCTTCAGCCCCGTCAGGAGATCATAGGCGGCCCTGTTGGCCTCGATCACCACCGACCGCTGGTCCACCAGAATGACCGGATCGGGGATCTGGGCGAGAACTGCCTCGGCGACGCTGGAGCGCCGGGCCGCCCTCGGCTGTGATGTAATTCCGGCACCGAGTCCGAGGCTGCGCTTGGGGCCGGCGACGAGAAAACCGGCGAGAATGGCCACCATGGCCCAGAACAGGAGCCATGCATCCCCATAACCCCGCACCAGCGCGACGACGACCAGCACGAAACAGGTCACGACAGCACCGCGCAAAGCGGCGTCACGGATCGGAGTGGCGCTCTGCCGGCTAGGGTCCGGCGTGAGGTCGTCGGGATTGCTCATGGGAAAATGTCTTGGAGGCGCTGCCTGCACTCTTTAGGACAGGCTCCGCCAAGTGTCATCTCCCGCCAAGCTCGACCTCGCCAGGGACATCGTTCTCATCCGGCTTGAAAGCCAGCCGGGCCGACCGGATGCGATTGCGGATCTCGTAGGCGCCGAGGATCGCAAGGGCGATCACGAAGGGGATGAGGTAATAGCAGAGGCGGTAAAGAAGCAGCGCGCCCAGCACCGGCTCGCGGGGATAGTTCGACAAGGCCAGCAGAATGGTTGCCTCGAAGACTCCGAGCCCTCCCGGCGCATGACTTGCGACACCCAGCATGACGGCGAAGATATAGACCGCCAGGAAGGTCTCGAAGCTGAGATTGTGCCCTCCGGGCAGGAGCACGAAGAGAACGCCGGCGCCAGCACAGACATCGCCCGCGCCGATCAGGATCTGGGCAAGCGATAGGCGAAAGCCCGGCAGCTCCAGCTTCCAGCCCTGAATCTTCACGGCGCGGCGCTTGATCGAGACCCACACCATGTAAGTGAGGACAAAGACGGCGGCACCCAGGCCCAGAAGCTGGTTCATCCAGATATGGGTATAGACGAGGCTCGCCAGCTCGTCGGCCATCCTGATCAGGCTCCAGGCCAAAACCAGGGCCATGCCAAGCCAGAAGGTCACCCCGGCGATCACCGTGAGGCTCGCCACCCGCCCCGGGCTCACTCCCTTCGGGGAATAGATCCAGTAACGGACCGTGCCAGCCGTCAGAAGCGGGAACCCGAGAGTAAAGCTCACCGCATAGCTCGTGAAGGACGCGAGAGCGGTCGTGCGGTAGGGAATCTGCAGCTTGAGCTGCCGCAGAGCGATGGCATCGTAGCAGGTCAGCAGGCTGTAGCTGATGGCGGTGAAGAGGATTGCGAGACCGATCTGGCGCAGGCTGGCAGCCGTGAAAGCGGCTTTCAATTCATTGACATCGATTTCTGACACGATGTGCCAGAGAACCACCAGTGACGCACCAAACAGGATGATGCTCGCCGCCATCCCGATCCAGGCGAACCGACGGGAGCGACGCTCCTTCGGATGAAGGGCTTCGGCAGAGGACATCTCCGGTGGCGATACCGGCTGGGGACTCATATCATTCATGAAAGCGGTCAATCAGCCTCAGCGTGGAAAAGATCGCATCGGGGTACGAGGGCTGTCCTGCATCTATGCGCTGGCAGGAGGAACTGCCAGACGCCGCCGGCCTTTTAATGGTTTCGCAAGGCCGGCGCTACTCTTTCGCCGGAGAAATCGCCACTGGAACCCGATGTGGGTTGTCAGCCTCGAAAAAGGCCTACAACAATGATTCCCTTGATCGGAGACTTGGCCACAGGGGCGGCCTCAGGAGTTTTGAGTGGATTTCAAGGAAACAGAAACGCAATTTGCTGTTCTGGCGGAGTCTCTGCCTCAACTCGTCTGGTCGACCCGCCCTGATGGATCTGTTGATTACGTGAATCGCCGATGGCGTGAGTTTACCGGACTTTCAGGCGAGCAATTTTTAGGAAACGGCTGGGAAGTTACCATTCACCCTGACGATCTGCCTCAGGTCCGGGAGCAATGGCGTCGTTCCCTTGAAACCGGACAGGCCTATGAATGGGAATATCGGGTCAGGAACGCCGCCGGAGGCTACGAATGGTTTCTCAGCCGGGCCATTCCGATCCAGGACCTGACCGGAAAGATCACCCGCTGGTTCGGCACGAGCACCAATATCGATGCTCAGAAGACGGCGGAAGAAGCCGTTCGTCTGCTTGAGAGCCAATATCGGCTCGCACTCGAGGCCGCCGATCTCGGGACCTGGCAGATCGATCTGGAAAAGAGCCTGATCACCTGGGACGAGGGTACTTGCACCCTCTACCATCTTCCCCATAACGGATTGTATAGCCTCACTCTCGAAGAGGCTTGGCAAATGATCCATCCGGACGACGTGGAGGCGGTCAAGGCGCGGATTGCGGCGGCGGCTGCTCCCGGATCCGACGGTCAATACGACAGCCAGTACCGCGCCATCCTGCCCGACGGAAAGCTCCGCTGGTTCCGCTCGCACGGACAGGCCCTTTATTCCAATGAAGGCGGTACCTATCGCGCTATCAGTCTCTATGGCGTCGTCAGCGATATCACTGAGCGCCATGCCCTGGAAGAGGGCCAGAAGCTTCTGACACGGGAACTCAACCATCGCGTCAAGAATCTGTTTGCCATCGCAAACGGCATGGTCTCGATGACCGCCCGCACGGCCAAGGATCCCAAGGATATGGCGAATGCCCTACGTGGGCGCCTGAGTGCGCTCTCGCGGGCGCATGAACTGGTTCAGCCTGCCTCAGCAAGCGAGATAGGCGCAGGTGCGGATGTGGAACTTGCCCGGCTGATCGAAGCGGTCCTCGAGCCCTATCGACAGGCCGGCCAGAACAAGATCACGATCGAGGGACCAAGCGTTCTCGTCGGCTCCAATACAACCACCAGCCTTGCTCTCGTGCTGCACGAACTGGCTACGAACGCCGCCAAATATGGCTGCCTGTCCTGCCCGGAGGGCGAGTTGTCCATTCAGTGGACGTTGCAGAATGAGAATGTCGATTTTCTCTGGACCGAGGCTTGTGGTCCGCGGATTGAGAGCCCTCCCACCTTTGAAGGGTTTGGCACCCAGCTGTCGCAGCGAAGCATCACCGGACAGCTCGGCGGTACGCTCGATCGGGACTGGCGCCCGGAAGGCTTGCGCGTTCATATGATCCTGCCGCTCAATCGCCTGACAGCTTGATCGACCATGACCTTCTATCGTCGCGTCCTTGTGCTGGGCGGAGCACGCTCCGGAAAAAGCCGCACAGCCCTTCAACTGGCCGAAAGCACGTCGCCAGATCGAACCTACATCGCCACGGCCCAAGCCTTCGACGATGAAATGCGCTCGCGCATCGCGCAGCATCGAGCCGAGCGCGATCAATCCTGGCAAACGATCGATGCTCCGTTGGATCTTGTGCAAGCCGTTCAGGCTCAGGCCGCACCTCGAAAAGCCGTGCTGGTCGATTGCCTGACGCTCTGGCTCTCGAACATCGTCCTGGCCGAGCGCGATCCTACCCATGAGGCGGACCGACTGATTCAGGCGGTACGGGAGGCACAGGGTCCGTTGATCCTGGTCTCGAATGAGGTCGGCCAGGGCATCGTGCCGCCGACGCCGTTGGGACGTACATTCCGCGACGAGCAGGGCCGCCTCAATCAGCGGATCGCGGAGGCTTGCGACGCGGTCGTCTTCGTGGCTGCGGGCTGCCCGATCCTGCTCAAGCCGGCCCCTCCCCTGCGGCTGAGGCTGGAGTAAAGCTTCCTCGCTCAGCGTACTCTGGCCCGGACTTCGGCGCTCAACGTATCGATGGCGACGGGCGTTGAGATCCCACCGCAGATCGTGAGCTTGCCCGGCAGTGCCAGGCGCCGATCCAAAGGCACGGCCTCCGCAAGGGCGGGGTGAGCGAAGAGCGCGGTACCGTTGTCGACCGCTTGGCGTGATGCCGCATCGACGAGCATGAAATCCGGCGGCGTCGTGACAATGGCTTCGAGACGCGCGACACCGCCCTGAGCCAGCTCCAGGGCCTCTTGGTGCAGCCGAAAACCCATGTGAACCAGAATCTCGCCGAGTGGCGAATGGGGAGCCATGACCCATCCGCCTCGCTCATAGACCAGGATGCTGCGCTTTGCCGGGACGATCCCCCTCGCCCGCTCCAGGGCCGCATCGATCCGGGCGATCAGTGCCTCGCCGCGGTCCGGATGCCCAAGCCTGCGGGCCAGGGTACGGATCTGCCCACGGCCATCCTCCAGGCCCGCCCAAGGCCCGAGAGGCAGCACGTCCAATCCTTGCCGTCTCAGCAAAGCAACCTGTTCCTGCTGGCCATAGGTGCCCGCCAGCACAAGGTCCGGCCGGCTGAACAGGATCGTTTCCGCGCTGCTGTCATTCAGGGGAATCTCGGCGGCCTGATCGCTTAGGAAGGCCATTGACGGGTCTCGCGCGAGACGGCTCAAGGAGGCAATCTGATTGCGATCCGCTAGGGCGAGAAGCAGTTGATCCGTGCAGAGATTAAGGGAAGCGACCCGCTCAGGTTTCGATTGAGCCTGTGCTGGGCCGACAATCGTCAGTGTCAGGCCGAGCCGTAGGACATTTCCAAGCAGGCACCTGAAGCCTTGTCGAGACATGAGCGATATTCCGGGCCAGGGAGCAGATCTGGTCTTACCTATTGCATCATTAAGATTGCGACATTTCGCCGTCAAAAGATTAAGATTTGTTCAGATTATTTCCTTCCAAATTATAGATGTTCGATGGTAACCCTGTGTAGATGAGTAGGCACAAAAGGTCGCACACTGGAACAATTTCAGAAATTTAAGGCCAAGCTGACCTATTCTGGACATAACGACCTACCACATACTTGCCTCAGTTGAACGAAGAACGACCGTGCACCCGCCGTGGCGGAGAAGCGGTGCATTCCTGGGGGCTTATTCATATGCAAATCGCTCTGACAGCGTCTCAGGACGCGTGCCAGCAGACGGCTATTTGCCTCAAAATTGAGAAGCAGAACGGGCCCAAGTCCCGTGTTGAATCCCGCCAGCGCTCACGCTTGCAGGGAGGAAGAACCCTGCTGGACCTCACCAAGTGCTTCGGTCTCGGCGCCTGCCTGACGATTGCTATCGGCACGGCGGTCCACACGCGCTCCGCCTCGGCAGCGGAACCGTGGACAACGCTGCCGGCTGCCCTCGATGCCAGTCAGAGGGCCATTCAGATGCCATCCGCCCCCGCGGCGACACCGTTCACTATGTCCACGGAAGAAGCTGCCCCTGCCGATCCTCTCGAAGCGATCGTTCCAGTTGCAGCTGTCGAGGCGACGCCGGCCGAACTGCAGAAGCAGATCATCCTGTCCATTCCCCTATCCGATGCACCGTCCCCGGAGACCCGCAAGGACGAGGAACCCGTTTCCCGCGAACTCACCGAATTCATGGAATTCGAGGAGATGCGGGTGCCTGTCTGGATCGTCGACACGATCATGCGCGCCTCCAAGCTGACCGGTGCCGATCCGGTCTATATGATGGCCCTGGCGGACAAGGAATCGAGCTTTCTGCCCGGCAATAAGGCTTCGACATCGTCTGCCGTCGGTCTGTTCCAGTTTATTTCCAGTACATGGCTCGAAGCCGTGCGGTCGTTTGGCCCCTTGCATGGCCTGATCGCCGAAGCAGAAGCGATCGTCGGCGCGGGTGCGAAGATCGATGTCGCGGATACAAGCATGCGCCAGCACATTCTCGGTCTGCGCCGCAATCCTTACATCTCGGCTCTCATGGCCGCCGAGATGATGAAGCGTGATAAGACGAAGATCGAAGCCAAGCTCGGGCGCAAGCTGAGCCGCTCGGAATTCTATCTGTCCCATTTCTTCGGGGTCGACAGCGCAAGCAAGTTCATCGCGCTGGTGGACGACACTCCGAAGAAGAGCGCCCCTGACGCCTTCCCGGCCGCCGCGAAGTCCAACAAGTCGCTGTTCTTCACCAAGGACGGCAAGAAGACCCGCCAGCTCAGCGTGGCCGAGGTCTACGACAAAATCGACGATATGATCGACAAGCGCCTCAACCGTTACGAGGCGGTATCGGCCCGGGCCACTGCAGACGCTTCGGCCTTCTGATTGGACTCGTCCACCTCGCCCGAATTGCTCGATGTCGGGACCGGATCCTCAACAGCATTGATGTCTGCGCGAGGCGTCAGGCTGGCCGTAGCGGAGCTGGTGGGTGCGATGTCCGCAAAGCCTCCCTTGGCAGGAGAACGCTGAACCTGAAGGATCCGCATCACGATGAAGACGACGAGTCCCAGCGAGGCCAAGGCGGAGTAGATGAACAGCCCCTTCGGCCCCATCATCTCCATCGCCGCAGCACCGAACAGCGGCCCCACGGTGACGCCGGCAGCCCAGGAAAACAGCAGAGTACCGACGGTAGAAACGATCTGCCCTGGCTCCACGATATCGCAGGCATGGGCCACGCAGACGGAATAGATACAGAGGGCCAAACCACCCCAGGCCGCGAAGGACCATAGGATCAGCAAGTTCACGCCCTGCGCGCTCGCCCACAAGATCAGAAGCGAAATGAGACTCGTTCCCGCCGCGAGCCCGGCGATCACATAGCGGCGATCCGCCCGGTCTGAGAGCCACCCAAGCGGCCATTGCATCGCGAGGCTGCCGGCCTGCAGCGCAAACAGAAGCGCGGCGGCCTGATCCTGGCTCAATCCGATGCTGACGCCGAAGACGGGTGTGATGGCGATGACGGGGCCGTTGACCAAGCCGACCACGAACGCTCCGACTACCGCTGAGGGAGCCGTCGCGAACAGCTTTCTCACCTCGATCCGCACGCCCTGCGGCGCAGGCGGTTCCTTCGTCATCGTCGCGGCGATGGGCAGGAGCGAGAGCGTGATCAGCGCGCTCACCGTCATGAACAATCCGTCCGTGCGGATATCCCCAAAGCTGATCCCGAGCGGCGACAGCATCAGGGCGACCTTTGTGCAGATCATGTAGATCGACAGGATCCGCCCGCGATGGCTCGATGTGGCGCGGGCGCTGATCCACCCGTCAGTGACGGTGAAGATGCAGGCCAGTGTCACGCCCGTCAGCCCACGCAGGATGATCCACGCCAACGTCGAGTGAGCCTGGGTCATGACGAGGATCAGGACGGACACCATCGCTGCAAGGCTGGCAAAGGCCCTGATGTAGCCCACGTGACGAATGAAACTCGGGGCTAGGAAGCAGCCTGTCGAGAAACCAAGTCCGTAAGCCGCTGCGACGACGCCGATGGAGGCGACGGAGATTCCCTCCGCCTGCATGCGCAAGGGCATCAGGGCCTGCAGCAGACCATTCCCAGCCTGCAGCAAGGTGGTTGCGGCCGTGATAGTCCAGATGAGGGCGAGGGAGGAGTTCACAATCGAATCGGTGATACGAAGCGGCGAAGACGCAAGTCAGTAAGATAGAAAACAGGTGCCGCCCAAGATCAAGAGTCGATCCGAACCGAGTGGATGTTCTTTAGTCGGTTCGGCATACCCGGCCGAATGCGCCGGACATGCGGCAAAGATCGTCAGTTCTCACTAGCCTGGACGATCCTTCTGAAAGCTTGCGAAAAGATAGAACCCGTTGAAGCGCACGCCTTCCACGGCGGCCTTCCGGTCGAAGCCGAGGGGCGCTTCCTGGCTCTCGATCCGTCCGCCGAATTCCCAATGCGGTTCGACGACGAACGAAGGAACCGAACGCTCTTCCGGAACAGCACAAACCAAACCGTCCGGCTTCGTACTTCGGAACAGATTATATGAGTACATGTCCTGCTCCCTTATTCGCATCACGAATCGCACCCTGCCGGAAAAGAGTGACAGGAGTGTGATATTGCAGCGCAACAAAAGCAGAATTTCTTCTTCTCTTTGAAACGATGGAAGTGGCGCAAAGGGATGGTCCTTTGTTAGGCTCATCTCCAGCCCGTTGGGTTCAACGACAGAAGAGGGAGTATATTAGTATGATCACTCGGAGTGCTCTTCGGCGAGGTCTTGTTGGCCTCGGCCTTCTTGCCAGCCTTCCCTTATCTGCACCGGTTTTCGCCCAGGCTCTCGCTCCTTCCCCCGAAGCTCCCACGGGGCGTACGCTCAAGCCTGCAGGCACGGCGACGAGGGACATGGTTGCCGCTGCCAATCCCCTGGCCGCGCAAGCGGGCCGGGAAATTCTTGCTGCTGGCGGCAGCGCCGTCGATGCGGCCATTGCTGTTCAGCTTGTTCTCAATCTCGTCGAGCCGCAGAGCTCCGGCATCGGCGGCGGCGCCTTCATGGTCTTTTGGGACGGAAAGACCATGACCACGCTCGACGGTCGTGAAACGGCTCCCGCTGCGGCAAAGCCCGAACGCTTTCTCGGGCCTGACGGCAAGCCGATGAAATTCTACGATGCCGTGGTCGGCGGCCGCTCAGTGGGTGTGCCGGGCACTTTGCGCCTGCTGGAAACGGCTCACAGGAACTGGGGCAAGCTCTCCTGGCCGCAGGTGATCGAACCAGCGGCACGTCTCGCCGAGGAAGGCTTTGCGATTTCACCGCGCCTCAACGGCCTTCTGACCCAGGAAAAATATCTCCAGAGCGATCCCACCGCGCGCGCCTATTTCTACGAGGCCGACGGCAAGCCGAAAGCAGTGGGAACCGTTCTCAAGAACCCGGCCTTCGCCGAGACCCTGCGCACCATCGCCGACAAGGGTGCCGACGCCTTCTACACGGGCGAGATCGCACAGGACATCGTGAGGACCGTGACCGGCCATGCCACGAACCCGGGCGACATGACCCTGGACGATCTGAAAGGCTACAAGGTCCAGGAGCGTGATGCCGTATGCGGCAACTACCGAACCTACAGGATCTGCGGCATGGGCCCGCCGAGTTCCGGGCAGGTCGCGGTGCAGCAGATCATGGGCATCCTGGAAACGCAGGACATGGCGGCTCTGAAGCCCGGGCCTGATGCGGTGCATTGGATCGCGGAAGCGGGCCGCCTCGCCTACGCGGATCGGGCACTCTTCCTGGCTGATCCCGCCTTCGTGAATGTGCCGGTCAAGGGCTTGACCGATCCCGGTTATCTCAAGAGCCGCGCGGCTCTCGTCGATCCGAACAAGTCCATGGGCAAGGCGAAGCCCGGCGATCCGCCGTTCCAGAAGACCTTCCTGTGGGGCGCATCGGACGGTATCGAGTTCGGCACGAGCCACATGTCGATCGTGGATCGCAACGGCAATGCGGTGTCGATGACGACCACGATCGAAGACGGCTTCGGCGCGAGACTGATGGCGAAGAGCGGCTTCCTGCTCAACAACGAGCTGACCGACTTTTCCTTTGCCACAACGGAAGACGACAAACCCATCGCCAATCGCGTCGAGGCGGGCAAGCGTCCCCGCTCCTCCATGGCGCCGACCATCGTGCTCGACGGCAGCGGCAAGCTCTATGCGGTTGTGGGCTCGCCAGGGGGCAGCCTGATCATCAACTACGTGGCCAAGACCCTCGTGGGCATCCTGGACTGGAAGCTCGATCCTCAGGTTGCCGCCGATCTTCCCAATGTAGGCAGCCGCAATGGCCCGACGGAACTTGAGGCAGGAACGGAAGCCGAAGGATGGAAGGCTGGGCTGGAAGCAAAGGGCCACGAGGTCAAGCTGATCGACCAGAATTCCGGCATTCATGTTATCGTCGTGACGCCTGCAGGACTGGTCGGCGGCGCCGACAGCCGCCGCGAAGGCGTTGCCATCGGTAACTGACATGGCTTAAGCGGCTCTGTCCCGATAGGGCCGCTTACCCTATCAAAGTGAACTGCAAAGAGGATTGCGAGTGTCCATGCGTATCATCGTCGTCGGCAAGGAAGGACAGGTCGCGCGTGCCCTGGCAGAGCGTGCGAAGGCCCATGGGGCGCAAGCGGTACTCGTCGGCCGTCCCAAGCTCGATCTTGCCGATCCGTCAGGCATCGAGGATGCCCTGATCGAGACCGGCGGCGACGTGATCGTGAACGCCGCCGCCTATACGGCGGTGGATCAGGCGGAATCCGATCCCGAGCTCGCGGATGCCATCAATGGCATCGGCGCGGGCGTCGTCGCCGGCGCGGCAACTGCCATGAACGTCCCCGTCATCCATCTGTCGACCGATTATGTCTTCGACGGCACGTCCGACCGCCCCTACCGCGAGGACGATCCGGTTTCCCCGTTGGGAGCCTATGGTGCCTCCAAGCTCCTGGGCGAGGAGGCCGTGGCCGCCGAGGCGGAGAATCATGTCATCCTCCGCACAGCCTGGGTCTACAGCCCCTTCGGCAAGAATTTCGTGAAGACCATGCTGCGCCTCGCCGCCGACCGTGAGGAACTCGGGGTGGTGGGCGATCAACACGGCTCGCCCACGAGCGCCCTCGACATTGCCGACGGCATTTTCGCAGTCAGCCGCAATCTGCTCGAAAAGCCAGACGACCGGAGCCTGCGCGGATTGTTTCACATGACTGGAACCGGCTTTGCGAGCTGGGCGGAATTCGCCACGGAAATCTTTGCGCTGTCGGCCCGGTTCGGTGGCCCCTCGGCGAAGGTCCGCCCAATCGCAACGGCAGATTATCCGACGCCGGCCAAACGGCCCGCCAATTCCAGGCTCGATTGCAGCAAGCTGAAGGAGGCCCACGGCGTGGTACTCCCGCCCTGGCGATCCTCTCTTGAGCCCTGTGTGAAGCGCCTAATCGAGGAAGCCCGTAAGGAAGTCGCTCGCTGACCGCCCAATCGGAGAATGAAATTATGAAACTTTCCGTGGAAGAAGACGATTGTTCTTTTTAAAGAACAATCGTAGGATCGGTTCATGACCTCGCCTCAGCATCCCGATTATCGTTTGGAAACCCGCCTCGTTCATGAGGGCCATCAGCGCACACCGTTCGGTGAGACGTCCGAGGCGCTCTTCCTAACCCAAGGCTTTGTTTACGAAAGCGCGGAAAGTGCCGAGAGGCGCTTCCTGAACGAGGAGCCGGGGTACAGCTACAGCCGCTATTCCAACCCGACCATTGATGCCTTCGAGCAACGCATCGCCTCGCTTGAGGGGGCCGAGGCGGCCCGCGCCACGGCGAGCGGCATGGCTGCGGTCACGGCAGCCATCGTCGGGCAGGTTCAAGCCGGCGACCATGTGGTGGCGGCCCGCGCCCTCTTCGGCTCCTGCCGTTGGGTCGTGGAGGATCTGCTGCCCCGCTTCGGCGTCGGCTGTACCCTTGTCGATGGGGCGGATCTCAACCAATGGCGCGACGCGGTCCGGCCGAATACCAAAGCCTTCCTGCTCGAAACGCCGACCAATCCGAGCCTCGAGATCATCGACATCGCCGCCGTTGCCGCCATCGCGCATGAGGTTGGCGCAACCCTGACCGTCGACAACGTTTTCGCCACTCCCCTCTTCCAGAAGCCCCTCGCGCTGGGTGCCGATTGCGTCGTGTATTCGGCGACTAAGCACATTGACGGGCAAGGCCGATGTCTGGGCGGCGTGATCCTGGCCTCGACCGAATTCATCGAGACCAAGGTGCAGCAGTTTCTGCGTATGACGGGGCCGTCGATCTCGCCCTTCAATGCCTGGGTGCTCCTGAAAGGGCTGGAGACACTTCCACTTCGCGTCGAGAAGCAGACGGCGACGGCGGGCTATCTCGCGGACGCCCTCCACGATCATCCCAAGCTTCAGCGGCTGACCTATCCGGGACGCCCGGATCATCCTCAGGCCGAGCTGATCCGGCGCCAGATGAGCGGCGCCTCCACCATGATCGCCCTTGAGGTGAAGGGAGGAAAGGCCGGAGCCTTCCGCTTTCTGAATGCGCTGAAGCTGATCCGGATCTCGAACAATCTGGGCGATGCGAAAAGCCTCGTCACCCATCCGGCGACGACCACGCACCAGCGCTTTACTCCTGAACAGCGGGCCGAGATGAGTATCCCGGATGGTCTCGTACGCCTGTCAGTGGGGCTGGAGCATCAGGAAGATCTGTTGGCAGATCTCATCAATGCACTTGAAAGGGTCTGACGCGCACCGCGTTTGTCCGACCAAATGTCGGAGCAGCGAAGCGTGACATCACGGCCCTGATCGTAAAACCGCTCACTGAGGCGGCTGAGCGGGAGCCGGGGTTGACGGTGCTCGGGTGGTCGTACCCTGTGAGGACTGCATCCGGTCGAACATGCGTAAAGCCGCGTCGACACAGGATTGTGTGGATTCCCGATTGCCGCAGACGACGCGAAGCTGTGTATCGCCGCTGCGCAGGAAGAAGCGGGCGCCGCGCTCATAAAGACCGCGCCGGTCGTCCTCGTCGTCATCCCGCATGATCGGGCTGCGCCGGCGATCTCTATCGCGATCCCAGCCGTCGCGACTTTCGCGCCAGGCACCGCGACCGAAGTCATCACGATCTCGCGACGATTCCTGACCCAAGGCACCTGTTGCGAAGAGAACAAGACCGGCGGCCAGAATGAAAGCACTTTTCATATGAATCTCCCTGCGGAGACGCTCGATAGAGGAACCCGATTATCTCTTCGAGGCACTCTAGCGGTTGCGCGTCATGACGCCTGAAGTGAACAGGCCACAGGGCTCATGGTTCCTGATCCTGGATGCACCTGCTGCAGCTGCCCACCGCCTGTAAAGGAGCGCATATACGACTAACGTCGTAGCATCTACTTGATGTTCGAAAGTAAAACTCAGCCGCAATTCCAGCATGCCCGAGGTTTCATTAGCCCCCACTTGCACCGCCTGCCAAAATGACGCACCATCGCCCGAGGAATAACGCGTTCCAGCACAAGAAAACGCGGTCCTTCACAATAACGAGGGGTGAGGGAGGAAGCTGTGAAGAAAGACAAATCGTCTGCGTCAAAGACTTCGAATGCATCCAAGCAATCTCGTCGCCGGTTCCTGCAGGTTGCCGGCCTGGGAGCGGCAGCAACGGTCGCCGCTCCCCAGGTATCAAGAGCCCAGACGGCGACATGGAAATTCCAGTCGACTTGGCCGAACCGGGACATCTTCCACGAGTTCTGCAATGATTTCGCCAAGCGCGTGAACGACATGTCCGGAGGGCGTCTGAAGCTCGACGTTCTCGCCTCCGGTGCGGTCGTTCCTGCCTTCCAGCTCCAGGACGCCGTCCATGCCGGCATTCTCGACGGCGGTCACGGTGTTGCGGCCTATTGGTACGGCAAGAACAAGGCCTTCGCTCTCTTCGGCACGGGCCCGTCCTTCGGCTGGAACGCCAACTCGTTCCTCGGGTGGATGAACTATGGCGGCGGCTACGATCTCTACAACGAGCTGCAGAACCAGATCCTGAAGCTCAACATTGTCGGCTTCGTCTCCGGCCCTATGCCGGCTCAGCCGCTCGGCTGGTTCAAGAACGAAGTGACCTCTGCTGACGCCTTCAAAGGCCTGAAATACCGCACCGTCGGGCTTGCTGCTGACCTCAACCGCCAACTCGGCGCTGCGGTCACCATTCTTGCAGGCGGCGAGATCGTGCCGGCGCTGGAGCGTGGAGTCATCGACGGCGCCGAATTCAACAATCCATCCTCGGACCTAGTGCTCGGCTTCCCCGACGTCTCGAAAAACCTGATGCTCCAGAGCTATCACCAATCCGGCGAGACCTTCGAGCTCATCTTCAACAAGACGAAGTACGATGCGCTTCCACCCGAGTTGAAGGCCATCATCAAATACGCTGCCGAGTCGGAATCGGCGGACATGTCTTGGAAGGCACTCGACCGCTACTCGAAGGATCTCGAGGCCATCCGCGCCCGCGGCGTCAAGGTGATGAAGACGCCTGACTCGGTACTAAAGGTCCAGCTCGATGCCTGGAACAAGGTCATCGACGAGTTCTCGAAGGATCCGTTCTTCAAGAAGGTGATCGACAGTCAGAAAGCCTGGGTGCAGCGCACCTATGCCTATGAACGTCTGAATGAACCCTCGCGCGACATGGCCTACGACCACTTCTTCAAGGCGACCTGAAGAACGGCGCACAGGGAGCCTGCTCCCGTCTGAAGTGCTCTTTTTAAAACCGAGGGCGGCACAAGACATGCCGCCCTCGTGACACGTTCCGAAAGCTCGTGAAAGGGCTTCGATCCATGCGCTTCGTCTATTTCATCGACCGCATCAACACCTTCATCGGCAAGACGGTCGCCTGGTCGATCGTCGCCCTAACCCTCGCCGTCTGTTACGAGGTATTCTCGCGCTATGTGCTGCGGTCTCCGACCGAGTGGGCGTTCGATGCGAGCTACATGCTCTATGGCCTTCTCTTCATGGTGGCGGGCCCTTATGCGCTTGCCCGCAACAGCCATGTGAGAGGGGACTTCCTTTACCGCACCTGGCCGCCTCGGCGGCAAGCGGGATTGGATCTCGTCCTCTATTTCCTGTTCTTCTTTCCCGGCATCATCGCCCTCATTTATGCCGGCATCCCCTTCACGCAGATGTCCTGGCTGATGAACGAGCACTCCATGAACTCGCCCAATGGGCCGCCGATCTATCCGTTCAAGGCGCTCATTCCGATCGTGGGTGTGCTGATGGCGCTCCAGGGCGTGGCGGAGGTCATCCGCTGCATCACCTGCCTGCGCAATGGCGAGTGGCCACCGCGGCTCCATGACGTCGAAGAAACCGAAAAGCTCATTCTCGAGCAAGCAGAACAACAAGGCCTTACGAAGGGGACTGTCTGATGCTGGCATCGTGGGGGCTGGGAAACCCCGAACTGGGCGTGCTGATGCTCGGCCTGTTCGTGGTTTTCATCATGTTCGGATTTCCCATCGCCTTCACGCTGATGGCACTGGGCTTCGGCTTCGGCTACTTCGCCATGGGCGACATCGTGTTCGCGCTCGTGGTGCAGCGTGCCTATTCGGTGATGACGAACGACACCCTCGTCGCGATTCCGCTCTTCGTCTTCATGGGCTACATCATTGAGCGCGCCAACATTCTCGACCGGCTGTTCCACTCCATCCAGATCGCTGTCGGCGGGCTTCCCGGTTCGCTTGCTATCGCGACGCTGATGACCTGCGCCCTGTTCGCCACTGCAACGGGCATCGTCGGTGCAGTCGTGACCCTCATGGGTCTCCTTGCCTTTCCGGCCATGCTGCGCGCCGGCTATGATGTACGGCTTTCGGCCGGCGTGGTCTGTGCCGGCGGCTGCCTCGGTATTCTCATCCCGCCGAGCGTGATGCTGATCCTCTATGGCGCGACAGCCGGTGTGTCCGTGCCGAAACTCTATGCCGGCGCCCTGCTCCCAGGTCTGATGCTTGCGGGGCTCTACATGCTCTACGTGCTCATCCGCTGCGCGCTCAATCCGAGTCTTGCGCCGAAGCTCCCCCTGGAGGAGCGGAAGGTTCCCCTTGCGAAAATCATTTGGTCGCTGACTATCTCATTCTTCCCGCTGGCGCTGCTCATCCTCTCGGTGCTGGGCGCGATCTTCTTCGGTATTGCAACGCCGACCGAGGCCGCCGCCGTCGGCGCACTCGGCAGCCTCCTTCTCGCTGCAGCATATCGTTCGCTCTCATTCGGCAAGCTGAAGGAATCGGTGATCCTGACCGCGCGTACATCCGCCATGGTGTGCTGGCTCTTCGTCGGTTCCTTCATCTTCTCCTCGATCTTCGCCTTCCTCGGCGGCCATCAGCCGATCGAGGCCTTCGTCACGCATCTGAACCTTTCTCCGTTCTGGTTCCTGATCCTGACGCAGGTGATCATATTCGTGCTCGGCTGGCCTTTGGAATGGACCGAGATCGTCGTGATCTTCGTACCGATCTTCCTGCCGCTTCTCGACAATTTCGGCATCGACCCGATCTTTTTCGGTGTGCTGATCGCGCTCAACATTCAGACATCGTTCCTGTCACCACCGGTCGCTATGGCACCTTTCTATCTGAAGGGCATCGCGCCGCCGCATGTGAGTATCAACGACATCTTCGCCGGTGTAATGCCGTTCCTGTTTCTCGTCATCGTCGCCATGGCAATGTTCTACACCTTTCCGGAACTCGGCCTCTGGCTGCCTCGCTATCTCTACGGCTGAGATCGAGCAGCTTGACGGCCTTGAGGCTTCGCCGTGCAGCAGTCCCTCCGGCAGCGGAACCCCGACTTCCCGTCCACGTTGGCCTCCTGTTCGTATCGCATAGGAGGCCATCATGAAGTGCGAATACTGCCATCAGGATATCGAGAACCCCTGCCACAACACGCAGGAGCTGGAGCTGCGCGCGGCAAGCCATGTGGAGCGTTGCGAGCATGCTCTCCAGGACCAGAAAGGCGCGGGACCCAGCTCGCGTGGCGGTACGTCAACCAACGGCTAAGAGGGCAACCACTTCGCAAGTGATCCCCCGCTGGACCGGGAACGATCAGCCAAAAGCATTGAGAACCCGACCTTGGAATTTCGCGAGCAGACGATCACACCAATCCAGATTCGCCGAAAAGTGCTCTAGCCCCTCAGAAGTGCTCCGACGGCCCGCGAAAGCGGGCCGTTTCTTTGTCGGGCTCGCCCGACATAAAAGGCAAGGCGGCAATGAGTTTATAGAACAGCCTCCAATATAAGATCCTTAATAACATTGCTGACCAAAATAACCTTGAAAATCTGTTGTTATTTTCCACGCATCGGACATTGTGCTCGCGGTTGTAGTGAAAACGAAAACAAACCAACCCGGGAATACTTTTCAGGAGGACCTTTATGACTGCGTCGTCGCTCAGCTTTAAGCTTGCCGTTCTGTTCGTCATCGCAGGCATGGCGATGGGAATTGGAATGGCAGCATCCCAGGATCACTCGATCATGCCGGCACACGCCCACCTGAACCTGCTCGGCTGGGTGTCCCTGTTTCTCTTCGGTATCTATTACGAGCGCCGCCCGGCCCTCGACACGAGCCGTTTGGCCCTGATCCAGGTCATCGTCTGGTCGATCGGCACCGTCATCCTGACCATCGCCGTCGCCGCCCTTCATCTTGGTTACACCGCTGCCGATCCGGTTGCCGCGCTCGCGTCGCTGATCGTGCTCGCCGCAATGGTTCTGTTCGCCTACTTCGTCTTCAGGCCAACCCGTGACATCGCCTCGTCACCGAAGGCTCGCCTGACGCCGGCCGAGTAAAAGCAAGCTGATGGGGCGGCTCCTGCCGCTCCAGCACCCATCACTACCATCCGCAAGTCCCCTTTCGCGCCTGCAGAACCTGCCGCTCTTCTGAGTGGAGTTGGATCACCGATGTTCAAAAAAGCAAAAGCCCCGCACGAGGCGAGGCTGGCCTTATCGAACCTTTGGCGCTCCCTAGGGGACTCGAACCCCTGTTTTCGCCGTGAGAGGGCGACGTCCTAGACCGCTAGACGAAGGGAGCTAGCAAGGTGGAGGCCGCTCGTATAACCACCCTTCCGAATCCCTTCAAGTCCTTTTGCTGAAAAAAGCGAACGGCCCAGGTGAAATGAGGATGCGGTGAACGACGCGACCCGACAGGAATGGCTTTTGGAAGACGGTATTACGGCCGAGCGGCTCGACCGGGTGCTGGCACGGCTGCAGGCCGATCTGTCGCGCAGCCGCCTGCAGGCGCTGATCCGCGATGGTCAGGTGGCCGTCGATGGCGTGCCCGTCCTCGATCCGAATCGGAAGGTTGCGGGCGGCGTCCGGATTGCGCTGACAGTGCCGCCGCCCGTTCCCGCGGAACCTCCCGGCGAAACGATGGAGCTTGCCATCGTCTACGAGGACGACGATGTGATCGTGATCGACAAGCCGCCGGGGCTCGTGGTTCATCCGGCGGCCGGGCACGATTCCGGCACCCTGGTGAACGCCCTTATCGCCCATTGTGGGGAGAGCCTCTCCGGCATCGGCGGTGTGAAGCGGCCCGGCATCGTCCATCGCCTCGACAAGGATACCTCAGGCCTGCTGGTGGTCGCCAAGAACGACCTCGCCCATCAGGCACTCGCAGCGCAATTCGCTGATCATGGCCGGACCGGGCCACTGAAGCGCGCCTATCTGGCGATCCTCTGGGGCGTGCCCGAGCGGCGGCGTGGGACCGTCGAGGCAGCCCTTGCCCGCTCTACGCATAACCGCGAGAAGATCGTCGTGGTGGGCGAGGATCGCGGTCGCTATGCCATCACCCATTACGAGCTTCAGGAGAGCCTGCCTCCCACCCAACCCATCGCGAGCCTGGTCCGGTGCGAGCTGGAGACGGGACGCACGCACCAGATCCGGGTTCACATGGCCCATCTCGGCCACCCACTCCTGGGGGATGCGACCTACGGCTCCGGCTTCAAGACCAAGGCGAACCGACTCTCGGAGCCGCAGAAGGAGGCGCTGAACGCCCTGAACCGGCAGGCTCTGCATGCCGCGATCCTCGGCTTCGAGCATCCGCGCAGCGGGGAGTTCCTGCGTTTCGAGAGCCCCCTCCCCGCCGATATGGCTGCGCTTCTCCAGGCATTGCGGGCCGAAATTTAGCGTCAATCGGTCGCAAAATCAGGTTAGGCTGGCACCCTTGCGACCCTGAAGCGTTCACCACGTCTTGAAGCCTGACGCCTCTATTCGGACAAGGTTGAACCGCTTATATAGGGGGCAAGGCGGCCGGCCCTGGAGGGGGGCCGCCCCAGGCTTGCCTCGTGGTGAGGGAGCCAAAGGAGGAGAAGACATGGCTGCAGCGCTTCCAGTGCTTGCCAATGAAGGGGGCCTTTCGCGCTATCTCGACGAAATCCGTCGCTTCCCCATGCTTGAGCCGCATGAGGAGTACATGCTCGCCAAAAGCTGGCGCGAG
>NZ_JBVVAK010000026.1:0-80079 GCF_055792825.1 Microvirga sp. GN3 | reverse complement strand
AGCATCGAAGTCAGAGCGGAGTGGGATCGGCATGGCAACCCTCCTTGGCTCACCAAGTTGAATCACACCCACCGCAATCCTGGAAATCACGAACGAGTCAGACCTTCAGGGACCTGGTATTAGACGATGACGATGCGGAATGAAGCGGGAGCACGGTTAAAATTAAGGGATAGTTAACAGTAGAAGCCTGGCAAGCTAAGCCACGCGCCGTTTCGTCTTAGGCCGGTACAGCGCATAGAGTAGGAAAATCCCGGCAAGCAGCGCTCCTGCAATGGCTGGCGCGCGCCAGTCGCCGGTCACCACCCGCACGATCACGAGAGCCGCGCAGACGAAACTGCCGAGAAGCGGCAGGATCAGCGGGATCTCGAAACGCCCGCGCAGTTCCCCCTCCCGGTTCTTCAGCAGCACCAGCGCTCCGTTCATGAGCGCGAAGACCAGGAGCAGCAGGAGCACGGTCGCGGCGGCCAACTGGCCGATGGTTCCGATCAGAGCGAGCGGCGTCACGATCACGAACATGGCAAGGATCGCCAGATGCGGCGTGCGCCTTGCGGCATGGACACGGCCAAGCCAGGAAGGCAACAGGCCCTGATGGGACATGCCATAGGCCAGCCGTGACGCGGTTACGTAATTCACGAGAGCCGTATTGGCGACGGCAAACAGCGTAATCGCTCCATAGACGACGGGCGGCAGCCAGGGGGCGGCCTTTTCCATCACGGCCGTCAGAGGCCGGGCGCCGCCGCGAGTTCCCGCCAGGGCAGCACGGAAACCGCCGTGATTGCCACCGCCACGTAGGTCACCGCCGCCATGGCCATGGCGGCGATCAACCCTATGGGAACGGTGCGCTGCGGCTCGCGGCACTCCTCGGCCACGTTGAGGGTATCCTCGAAGCCGAGGAAGGAGAAAAAGTGAGCACCGCGCCCTGGAGCACGAGGAGCATCATCACATCGCTCGCGCCCTCGCCCGGCGGTGGCGTCTCCAGAAGATCGACGCTGCCCCAATAGCTGATTCCCACCGCCACCACGAGCAGAAGGCCGCCTGCCTCGATGCAGGTGCACAGCACGTTGACCCACATGGATTCGCGGATGCCGCGCAGCACCAGTCCTGTCAGGAGCAGCAGGAAGCCAAGCGCCAGGAGAACAGCCGTCTGGTTGCTGCTTCCGGTCAGCGAGGCGAGATTGGCGGCAAAAACCCGGGACTGGGTGGCAACGGAAGTGAGTGAGGAGCAGGCCACGGCCAACCCGACCACGAATCCGATGAGCGGCGAGCGATAGGCTCGCTCCGCGATATAGGCCGCACCGCCGGCTCTCGGATAGCGCGAGCCGAGAGACGCATAGGTGAAAGCGGTCAGGAGCGCCGCCACCAGCGCCACCAGAAAGGCGAGCCAAACCGCATTCCCCACCTGCCCGGCCGCCTGCCCGATCAGGCCGTAGACCCCGGAGCCCCGCATGCTGCCGAGCCCATAGAGCGCCATTTGGGCCGGACCGATGGAGCGGTGAAGCTCGGGGCGTCCCGTCGCGCCAAGGTTGTCCGCGCCTTCGGTAATGACTGGAGTTCCGGCCATGGCGGCGTCCCGGATTGTTGTCCTCACTAGAGGAAGGATAGGGCACGAGGGACGGATGACGACGGAAATCCCATGCCGGAACGCGACACTGGCCTCCCTTGGCTTTGAGGGGCCACCCTGCTATTTCGGCCTGAACATTCTTATATCTGCAGAATTATGACCGCTCGCACCTTCGACAACATCCGCAATTTCTCCATCGTGGCCCATATCGACCACGGCAAGTCGACGCTGGCCGACCGCCTGATCCAGACCACGGGGGCACTCTCGGCCCGCGAGATGACGGAGCAGGTGCTCGACAACATGGATATCGAGCGCGAGCGTGGCATCACCATCAAGGCGCAGACCGTGCGCCTGGAATACAAGGCGCAGGACGGCAAGACCTACATCCTGAACCTGATGGACACCCCCGGCCACGTGGACTTCGCCTACGAGGTCTCGCGCTCGCTCGCCGCCTGCGAGGGCTCGCTGCTGGTGGTCGACGCCTCGCAAGGCGTCGAGGCGCAGACGCTGGCCAACGTCTACCAGGCCATCGACGCCAACCACGAGATCGTGCCCGTTCTCAACAAGATCGACCTGCCCGCCGCCGATCCGGACCGGATCAAGGAGCAGATCGAGGAGGTGATCGGCATCGACGCCTCTGACGCCGTGCCGATCTCGGCCAAGACCGGCCTCAACATCGAGGGCGTGCTGGAAGCCATCGTCCAGAAGCTGCCGCCGCCGAAGGGCGATCCGGATGCGCCGCTCAAAGCTCTCCTCGTCGATTCCTGGTACGACGCCTATCTCGGCGTGGTCGTGCTCGTGCGCATCGTCGACGGCACGATGAAGAAGGGCCAGACCATCAAGATGATGGGCACGAACGCGTCCTACTCTCTCGACCGCGTCGGCGTGTTCTCGCCGAAGATGACCGAACTGGCGCAGCTCGGCCCCGGCGAGGTCGGCTTCTTCACCGCCTCGATCAAGGAAGTGGCCGATACCCGCGTTGGCGACACCATCACCGACGAGCGCAAACCCACGGCTGAAGCGCTTCCGGGCTTCAAGCCCGTGCAGCCGGTGGTGTTCTGCGGCCTGTTCCCCGTCGATGCCGCCGAGTTCGAGAATCTGCGCGCCGCCATGGGTAAGCTGCGCCTCAATGACGCAAGCTTCTCCTATGAGATGGAGACCTCTGCCGCGCTCGGCTTTGGCTTCCGCTGTGGCTTCCTCGGCCTCCTGCATCTCGAAATCATCCAGGAGCGCCTGGAGCGCGAGTTCAACCTCGACCTCATCTCGACCGCGCCTTCGGTGGTGTATCATCTGAAGCTGCGCGACGGCTCGACCATCGAGCTGCACAACCCGGCCGACATGCCGGACGTGATGAAGATCGAAAGCATCGAGGAGCCGTGGATCCGCGCCACCATCCTCACGCCCGACGATTATCTCGGCTCTGTCCTCAAGCTGTGCCAGGAGCGCCGCGGCATCCAGATCGACCTGAACTATGTCGGCAAGCGCGCCATGGTGGTCTACGACCTGCCGCTCAACGAGGTGGTGTTCGATTTCTACGACCGCCTGAAGTCGATTTCGAAGGGCTATGCCTCGTTCGACTACCACATCTCCGACTATCGCGAGGGCGACCTCGTGAAGATGTCGGTTCTGGTCAACGGCGAGCCGGTGGACGCGCTCTCCATGCTGGTCCATCGCGACCGCGCGGAAGGCCGCGGCCGCGCCATGTGCGAGAAACTCAAAGAGCTGATCCCACCGCACATGTTCCAGATTCCGGTCCAGGCTGCCATCGGCGGCAAGATCATCGCCCGCGAGACCATCCGGGCGCTCCGCAAGGACGTGACCGCCAAGTGCTACGGCGGCGACGCCTCGCGCAAGCGCAAGCTGCTCGACAAGCAGAAGGAAGGCAAGAAGCGGATGCGCCAGTTCGGCAAGGTCGACATCCCGCAGGAAGCCTTCATCGCCGCGCTGAAGATGGATTCCTAAAGGAAAAGACCATCGCGGCTTTCGCTGCAAAATGTGACAGGCCCAGCTCCACATCGAGCTGGGCCTTTCTTTTGTCGTTTGCACTGCAACACCGAGTTCTGGAACCTGCCCTCCCTCCCAGAGTTCAACCCAGGCACGGGGCTTTGGTCTGACGACTAGTCATATGCTGGAGTACGGGATCTTCGGATGCCGGGCTTCGGCATGCCCATATCGTCCAGACCGAACCTCTCGCCAACCGCATCTCCGAACTACAGGATCTCGCATCACAGGGGAGCCCATGTCTTCGTCCCTGCGGGCCACGCTGCCGACCCTCTTTGCACTTCTTCTCGGCTATGCCCTCATGCAGATCGGCAATACTCTGCAGGGCACGCTGCTCAGCGTGCGCGGGAGCATCGAGCAGTTCACGCCGACGCAGATCGGGGCCGTGGGCGCGGCCTTCTGGGTCGGCATCGTCGTCGGCTCGCTTGGAGCCGGCCGTGTGATCCAGCAGGTGGGCCATACGCGGACCTTTGCGGCGCTGGCCGCAATCGCCGCCTCGACCGCCCTGCTGCATCTGCTCGCGATCAGCCCGGCCGTCTGGATCGTCGCGCGCGCGGTGACCGGCTTCTGCTTTGCCGGCTTGTTCATCGTTGTCGAAAGCTGGCTCAACGCCTCCGTCAATGCACAGACACGCGGGCAGATTCTCAGCGTGTATGGGATGACCGGCTTGATCGCCGGGATCGGCGGGCAGATGCTCCTGCCCGCAGGCGATCCGCACGGCTATCGATTGTTCTGCTTCGTCGCCATCCTCATTTCGCTGGCTCTCGTGCCCACGGCCCTGTCGCGGGCGACCGCACCGGCTCATGCGGTCAGCGACACCAGGATCAACCTGATCCAGCTCTACCGGCAATCACCCTTCGGCGTGGTGGCTGCGGTTCTGTGCGGCATCACCACGAGTTCGTTCTTCGCGCTCGGCCCGATCTGGGCACAGGAGCGCGGGCTGGACACGACGGAGATCGCCATCTTCATGGCCTGCGGCACGCTGGGCGGCTTCGCCACCACCTATCCTCTCGGCTGGCTCTCGGACCGCATGGACCGGCGCCACGTGATCATCGGCGCCTCGGGCATGGCGGCGGCGATCCTGTTTGTGCTCATTCACTTCGTACCGGCGATAGGACCTGTATGGCTGCTTTTCATCTATGTCGCCGTGTTCGGCGGCAGCGTGATCCCCACCTACAGCATCGTCACGGCGCATGTGAACGACATGGTGAAGCCCGGCGAGTTCGTGGCCGCTGCCGGCGGTCTGCTGATCCTGCAAGGCGTGGGCGCAGCGATCGGGCCGGTGATCTCAGGCATGATGATGACGGAGTTCGGACGGCTAGGCCTTCTCTATGTCGTCATCGTCGCCCAGGCTCTCATGGCGATCTGGGGCGCCTATCGCAGCCTGCAGCGCGCCGCTCCTCCGCAGGAGGAAAAGGAGAGCTTCGTCCCGGAGCCTGTCGTTCCCGTCGGAACGCAGCTGGAGGCGCCATGAGCGCCGCCGGCTGAGCGGCGGCGCAATCACTCGTTCCCTGGAAGTCTATGCCAAACCGATGCGGCGTCCGGTGGCATCGATCACCGGCTCACCGTCTTCCTTGACGAATTCGCCCTGCTGCGGCGGCAGGATGTCGATCACCGTCTCGGACGGACGGCACAGGCGCACTCCCTTGGGCGTGACCACGATGGGGCGGTTGATCAGGACCGGGTGTGCCATCATCGCATCGAGCAGCTGATCGTCGCTTAAGGAGGGATCATCAAGCCCGAGTTCCGCATAGGGCGTTCCCTTTTCGCGGATCACATCGCGGACGCTCAATCCCATCCGCTCGATCAGCTGGCGCAGGAGCAGGCGCGTCGGCGGCGTCTGCACATATTCGACGATGTGCGGCTCGATCCCGGCATTGCGGATCAGCCCCAAGGTGTTGCGGGAGGTCCCGCATTGCGGGTTGTGGTAGATGATCACGTCCATGACTTATCCTGACAATCGAAGGCCCGCTTCGGACATGCCATTGTGCATCAAGGATGGCCAGCGGCGAATGTCCCTCACGAAAGGTCAGCTCTGGCAGGCCACCCTACCCTGCACCTTCAATCGCACCAGCAGGTGCTGCGCAAGAGCATCGTAGGCTTCCCGCGTCGCGACACCGGAGAGGGACAATTCGAGCACCCATTCGCTCGAGAGCGGCACAATCACGGTCTCGATCGTCATGGCATGCGAGGCCGATGGCAGGTTGGCATCGATCCAGGTGGCGGACCAGCGCATCGCTCCGGCATCGGAAGATAGGGACACCGATTGCGCGGGACGCCCGAGGAGCTCTTCGTAATCTCGCTGCAGAACAGCGGCATCGCGCGCCGCGAGATCGGATTGCGGCATGTCGCGAAGCTCCTCGGCCGAGCGAAGATCGATTGTGAGATCCGCATTTGAGACAACGGCCTTCAGGCCCGTGTCCGCGAGGTGCCACTCGTCCGGCAATGAGAAAGAGAAGCAGAGATCCGGCGCGGCCTTGCCGGAGACCCGAGTCCGATGCGTGGTGGAATCGAAATGTGCCTGAATCGGCTCGTGACCGCCGACCCGGTCGAGCGGATCGTTCGCGGCCTGCGCCACGGGAGCAACGGCAAGCCCTGCAAGAATGGCTAGCCTGCCCGACCATGCTCCCCACGATCTTATGCTGTGCACCGGACCCTCCAGGGGGAACGAACCTTCTTATTCATAGCAACGCGCATCAACTGCACCGGTTGCCTCGAAACTGCAACGCTCTCGAGCTGCCCCGATGGGCCCTACCTCGCCCAGAGTCGGAATGAACCAAGAAAGATCTGACATGGCTTCTGCACAGTCCCGCCGGTGTGCGGGCCTCGACCGCCAATTATCCTCAGGGTCACGGCTGGGCGCGCGGTAGCGATTGGGAGCCCAGCTCACCGAACTTCGAGGCCATTCGAGCCTGGAACAAGTCGCAGGTCTATGCGCGCGCAATCGCCGACTGCACCTCGAAGCTCGCCGGCGGCGAGACATCGACGGCGTGCCGGTAACACAAGAAAAAGGCGGGCCGAAGCCCGCCTTTCTCGCCTGTGATCAGCCGCCCTGTGATCAGCCGCGGGCGCGGGCGCGGATCATGAAGGTGTCGTAGGCATATTCGGCCACCTGGAACCAGAGATATTCCTCGCCGCGGAACGCCTTGTAGCTGTCATAGATCTTCTTGAACTCGACATTCTTGGCCGAGATCTCATCGTAGACCTCGTTGGCGGCTTTGTAGGCCGCTTCCATGATCTCCTGCGAGAAGGGCCGCAACTGCGCGCCGTTGCCGATCAGGCTGCGCAAAGCTGCCGGATTCTTGGCATCGTACTTGGCCTGCGTGTCCACGTTCACATAACCTGCCGCGCCCTGAATGGTGGCCTGATAGGTCTTCGGCAACTCATTCCATTTCTGCAGGTTGATGTAGAGGTGAATGGCAGGACCGCCCTCCCAGAAGCCCGGGTAGTAATAATAGGGCGCGACCTTGTTGAGTCCGAGCTTCTCGTCGTCATAGGGCGCGACCCATTCCGCAGCGTCGATGGTGCCGCGCTCAAGCGACGGGTAGAGATCGCCGCCCGCGATCTGCTGCGGCACGACGCCGAGCTTGCCCATGATCTGACCGGCAAGACCCGCGATGCGCATCTTGAGACCCTGGAGGTCCTGAACGGTCTTGATCTCCTTGCGGAACCAGCCGCCCATCTGCACGCCGGTATTGCCCGCGGGCAGAGCATAGATGTTGTGCTTGGCGTAGAACTCGTTCAGCAGGGCATTGCCGTTACCCTGATAGAGCCAGGCATTCATCTGACGGGAATTGAGGCCGAAGGGCAGCGTGGTGCCGATGGCGAAGGTCGGGTCCTTGCCCACGTAGTAGTAGGAGCAGGTATGGCCCATCTCCACCGTTCCGGAGCCGATGGCATCGAGCGCCTGAGGCGCACCGACGATCTCGCCGGGCGCAAAGGTCTGGATCTGGAACTTGCCGTCGGTGGCCTCGGAGACCAGCTTAGCGAAGGTCTCACCGCCGCCGAACAACGTATCGAGAGATTTCGGGAAAGCCGAGGTCAGGCGCCAGCGAACCTCGGGGTTCGACTGGGCGATGGCGGGAGCGGCAACCGCGGTGGAGGCTGCGCCGATGGTGGCGGCCTGGAGGAATGCACGACGTTTCATGGGCGTCCCTTTCATTCGTTTACGTTTCAAGGCGCGCACGAGACAGAAAGTTTCACCGCGACGCGCTCAAACGAAAAGTTGAAGCGTCCCTATAGCGGGCCATGCGGAAGAAGGCAGATCCACGGGAGCAAGGACTTCATGCATTCAGCGCATGCGTAAGCCGGTCCAGAGACAAAGCTCGGGACCGGCTTCTGATCGACGTGAAGATACAGGAACAGGCTCGTCAGAAGATCAGCTCGCCGGCCCCCCAGGCGAGGAGGATCAGGAGAATGAAGGCGAGGAGGAAAAGGCCGAACAGGATCTTGGCGATGGTCTTGGCGCCGGAAGCTATGCCCGTGAAACCCAGAGCACCGGCGACCAGCGACACGACAAGAAAGATCAGAGCCCATTTCAGCATATCAGCACCTTTGACGTCATAAAGCTCAGCTGCAGGGATTAAGCGCTCAAGCTTGATCCGGTTCCGGAGCGCCGGAGCTCAGATCACCACAGTGACCTTTTCGGCCGCCCGCGTCAGAGCCGTGTAGAGCCAGCGGCTGCGATGCTCGCGGAAGGCATAGGACTCGTCGAAGAGCACGAGGTCATCCCATTGCGAGCCCTGTGCCTTGTGCACGGTGAGCGCATAGCCATAGGTGAACTCGTTGGACTCCTTGCGCAGCACGAACGGCACCTCCTCCTCCGTTCCCTCGAAGAAGGCCTTGTGCACCGCGACCTCCACCGACCTTCGGCGGGCATCGTCGTCGGGCAGCACATCCATGCGGATGAAATCGTTGCGGATGCCGCGCAGTGCCTGGATGGTCCAGGTGCCGCCGTTGAGCAGTCCCTTGGTCTTGTCGTTGCGCAGGCAGACGAGCTTCTCGCCGGCCGCCGGCATGGGATCGCGGTAGCCGTTCAATTCGCGCAGTCGCGAGTTGTAGAGACGCCGGGTCTTGTTCAATCCGACCAGCACCTGATCGGCTGCCATGACGGCGGCTGCGTCGATCTCGCGGCGGCGGATGATGCGGCTCTCGCCATAGGTCCCCGGCTCCAGCCGCCCGCCCTCCCGGACCTGCATCGAGAGGTGAATGATGGGATTATCCTTGGCTTGACGATGCACTTCCGTGAGCATCACGTCGGGCTCGCCTTCCGTGAAAAAGCCGCCGCCCTTGACCGGCGGCAATTGCGCCGGATCGCCGAGCACGAGAACGGGCCGCCCGAAGGACAGGAGATCGCGTCCCAATTCCTCGTCGACCATGGAGCATTCGTCGATGACGATGAGGTCGGCCTTGGAGGCCGGACTCTGGCGGTTGAGCACGAATTGCGGGCCGTTCTCATCCGACTCCCGCGAGCGGTAGATCATCGAATGAATCGTCGAGGCATCGGTGCAGCCCTTGGTGCGCAAAACGAGCGCGGCCTTCCCGGTATAGGCGCCGAACGCCACCTCGCCATCCACGTTCTCGGCGATGTGCTTGGCGAGCGTCGTCTTGCCCGTGCCGGCATAGCCGAAAAGCCGGAACACCGGACGGTCACCGCGGCGGAGCCAGTCGGCGACGGCTTTGAGGGCAGCGTCCTGTTGCGGCGACCAGGTCATGCGGATTTCGCCTCGCGATGCAGGGAGTAGAGAAGACCGACGATGATGATGCCGCTGCCGAGGAAGACGTAAGGATCGAGCGCCTCGCCATAGAATTGCCAGCCGACGAAGGCGATCAGCGGGATGCGCATGAAGTCCAACGGCACAACCATGGTGGCGTCTCCCCGGCGATACGCATTGGTCAGGCAGTAATGCGAGAGAAGACCGCCGACGCTGATGCCGATGAGGGCCAGGGCATGAGGCGGTTGGACCTGGAGCCAGAAGGCCCGGCTCACGCCTGCGAGGTTCATGGGAAGCTGCAGCAGATTCATGAAGAACAGGATCGAGAAGGTGCTTTCCGTCATCGTCAACCGCTTGGTCATGATCGCCACGAGGGCGAAGCTGAAAGCGACGCCGAGCATCAGGAAACTGGCCGGCTGCAAGGTTTCCAGCCCCGGACGCAGGATCACGAGAATGCCGATGAAGCCAAGCACGATGGCGACCAGACGCCCTCTCGTCATCCGCTCTTTGAGCAGCGGAATCGCGAGCAGCGCGACCCAGGCCGGCGTGGTGAACTCAAGCGCGAAAACGGTTGCGAGCGGCAGAAGCGTGAGGCCGAAAGCCCACCCGTCCGTGCCGAGAAAATGAAGGACGTTGCGCGCGAGATGCAGCGGGAAGCGGCGCGGCTTCAACCCGGGCCGCAGGTTCGGTTTGAGGAGCGCAAGGACAAGCATGATCAGGACTCCGGCGGCGTTGCGAACGGCCAGCATCTCGAAGATCGAGAAGGTGGGCGCAAGCGCGCGTACCGCGATCGCCGTTGCGGAGAAGGAGACGAGTGCGCCGCTCATCCAGAGGACGACGGCGAGGATGCTGCGATGGGGCACGGCGGTCCAACCGATGTGAGGGTCTTCTCGCTTAGAGCATCGGACCCAAAAGTGGAATCCACTTTTGGGTCCGATGCTCCTGCAGCGACCAGGACGCACATGAGGGATGAACCCAAGAGCGAGACTCGGATGAGGCTCCGATCACTCCCTCATGCACGAGTCGCGGATCGTGATTCTCGACTCGTCGGGCGACTCGCAGACCGATTTTCGACTCCGATCGACAAATTTTTTTGGGTCTCACGCGCGAGGAGTTTGGAGCGCGAAAAAACCGCCTTCACCCCTCTCCAAGTGAAGAGGATTTCGGTTGCGATGTTGAACGAACTCGAACACGTCCGAATACTCAACAGACGTTTAACGTCTTCTTTACGAACACCCTAAGCCATTGTCATAAAAGACTATTTTTGCGCCATCGCACGAGTGCATCATGATGAAGAGCGATGCCGATGCAACTGAAGAAGAGACTCTAACCGCCTCATCTTGAACCCGATATTGAGTCTTAGATCTGCAAGTGCAGAGAGACTTGCCGAGCAACATATCCACAGAAAAAGTGGGCGTTCTACTGTCTACACTTTCCGATATTCGGAACCCCCTTGGTATAACGACGTTGCCTTGCAAGCGTGACGGTTGCACGCGAAGGCCCTTGAAGGAGGCGGCAATGCCGACAGATACCAAGAACCCGCTGACGATGCTGTTCACGGGTGACACCGGTGCGACCAGCACCAAGAAGAAGCCCGCAAAGAAGAGCAGCGCTCGCCGCAGCTCGACCAGCACCGCGAAGAAGGCTGGCGCGAAGAAGACCGCCGCCAAGAAGACGGCAGCGAAGTCGGCCTCCCGGTCGGCCACGAAGTCTTCGGCCAAGTCCGGCGCGAAGAAGGCCACTGCCCGCAAGGCAGTCGCCAAGAAGACCACCGCCAAGAAGACCACTGCTAAGAAGACAGCTGCGAAAAAGACCACGGCTCGTTCGTCGGCCAAGTCCGCAGCTAAGAAGACCACTGCCCGCAAGGCAGTCGCCAAGAAGACGGTTGCTCGCAAGACTTCGGCCAAGTCGGCCGCCAAGAAGTCCTCGGCCCGTTCGACGGCTCGCAAGTCTGCCGCTCGCAGCTCCAGCCGCACCGCGGTGAAGTCGGCCTCGAAGGCGCGCAGCGCCGCCAAGTCGACCACGAAGCGCGCAGCTGCCGCTTCGAGCCGTACCTCTGCCACGAAGAAGTCGGCAAAGGTCGCCAAGCGGACCTCGAGCGCTCGCAAGAGCCCCTCGAAGTCGCGCAAGCGCTAAGACGCGCATGCTGCAAGCGCCGGAATAGGGCCTTCCCTATCGTCCGGCGCCTGCGCATAAAAATCGCCCGGCGAAAGCCGGGCGATTTTGTTGTGTAGGATGGCTGACCGGACTACCGGCCTGTGCTCATCGGATCGCTTGCCCCCCAATAGGGCGTGGCGTTGTAGTACCGGTGAACGTGCTCTTCCCATTCCCGATCATAGGACGCGTCATGCCCTTCCGCGCTGCGGCGGGGCGCTCCGCGCAGCTGATCCTCCGAGAGGTTCAGCTCATAGGCATCGAGCTCGGTATTGTACTTCAGGACGCCCCAGGGAAGCGTGTAGTATTCCTCGCCGAGCCCCATGAAGCCGCCGAAGCTCATCACCGCATAGGCGACCTTGCCGGATCGCTTCTCGATCATCACGCGCTCGATCGTCCCGATCTTCTCGCCGTCCGTGCGGCGCACCGGCGTTCCTTCCACCTTGTCACTGGCTATGAGGCTGTGAGTTTCGCGAACGTCGCTGCTTTGTGCCGTCGTCTGCATCATTTCGCTCCCTTCAGTGTGAGATCCTAGGGCAACGCTCGGGTTGAAAAGCAGGTTCCGGTTCCGAACCGGAAGCCTCAAGCATCGGATCGATCCCAAAAGCGGGACCATTTTTTTGCACGATGTACCCGATTTCCGACGCTCTTACCGGCTTCCTCGCACCAAGCGCTGCCGTAGGAACCCCCTTCCCGACCTCACGTTGATCCACGTTTATGAAACGTGAGGATACGGAGGAGGAAGCCATGGCGGTTCGTCAGAAGCCAGTCCAGGATCAGGTCGTCGTCATCACCGGCGCATCCAGCGGCATCGGACTTGCGACGGCTCACCTGTTCACTGAGCGCGGCGCCAGGGGTCTCGTCCTGGTCGCCCGCAACGAGGACGCCTTGCACAAGATCGCGGATGAGCTCAGCCATGGATCGACACAGGCCATTGCAGTGGCCGCGGATGTGAGCAAGCGCGAGGATCTGGAGCGGGTGGCGCGCACGGCCATCGAGACCTTCGGCGGCTTCGATACCTGGGTGAACGACGCCGCAGTGGCTCTCTATGGCAACCTCACGGACATCCCGCTGGAGGATCAGCGGCAGCTTTTCGACGTGAACTACTGGGGCGTCGTCAACGGCTCGATGATCGCGGCGGACCATTTACGCCATCGCGGCGGCACCATCGTCAATGTCGGCAGCGTCCTGTCCGAGCGGACCATGATCCTGCAGACCCAGTACTCGGCCTCCAAGCACGCGGTGAAGGCCTTCACGGATGGCCTGCGCATGGAGCTGGCAAACCAGGACGCACCGATCTCGGTCACGCTCATCAAGCCGTCGTCCATCGACACGCCTTACGTCGAACATGCCCGCAACTACCTCGACCATGAGACGACCGTTCCGCCGCCGACTTATGATCCGCATCTGGTCGGCAAGGCGATCGTGTTTGCGGCCGAGCATCACCGCCGCGAGATCACCATCGGATTCGGCGGCTGGGCCATCGGCGCCATGGGCAAGGTCGCGCCCCACCTCGTCGACAAAGCCATGGAATGGACCGGCTATAGCTCGCAGATGACGGATCACCCCGAGCGCCCCGGAATGCGCGACAATCTCTATCAGGCCCGCGAGGACGGAGACATGTATTCGTCCCTTCCCCACGAGCCGCGCAAGACGAGCCTGCTGCTTGAGGCACAGATCCACCCCTTCGTGACGGCGGCTGTGCTGGCCGGAGTCGCAGCGGGCATCGCAGCCCTGTTCCTGCCGCCTCTTGCAACAGGTCGGCGCCAGAAGCGGCTCAAGCGGCCGACCCCGCGCTACCAGCCTGCCATGCGCCGGATCGGAAACGGACACGACAAGCGCACCTTCGGGCCAGGCCACATGAGCCAGCGCCGTCTTAATGACGGCCGCCCGCAGCCGAGACATTGATCCCTCTTATAGGCCGGATCTCACGATCCGGCCGCTTCTTCAAAGAGCGACAAGATGGCAGTGCGCTGTCCGTTTCGGAGTTCCGAGATGCGCGATAGCCTTGCCGTATGAATCCGATTCGCTCCCTCGCCATCACCCTTGCTCTTCTCGTCAGCGGCTCCGCCGTCGCTCAGGACAAGGGCACGCTCGACCCAAAGCCGCTGCCGCCGCTCGCCAACCCCGGCGATCCGAGGCTTGCCGCGAAGGAGCTCTTCGGGCGGCGCGCCAAGCCGGCCGATCTTCGTTCGCGATCCATCGGCAGCTATGCCCGGGGTTGCGTTGCGGGCGCGGCGGCGATCCCGGTCGATGGCGACAATTGGCAGGTCATGCGCCTGTCCCGCAACCGCAACTGGGGCCACCCGCAGATGATCGGCTTCCTGCAGCGGTTCGCCACCCGGCTTCCGAGCATCAATGGATGGCCGGGCCTTCTCGTCGGCGATATCTCGCAGCCGCGCGGCGGACCGATGATCACGGGCCATGCCTCGCACCAGATCGGACTCGACGCCGATATCTGGCTCACTTCCATGCCCAACCGTCGCCTCTCACGGGCCGAGCGGGAGGAGATGTCGGCCACCAACATGGTGCGCAGCGACTTGCTCGATATCGACCCGAAGGTCTGGACGCCGCAGCACACCGCGCTCATCCGCGCCGCCGCATCGGAAAGAAGCGTGGCCCGGGTCTTCGTGAATCCGGCCATCAAGCGGGCGCTCTGCCGCGAGGCGGGCGCGGACCGGAACTGGCTGACCAAGGTGCGGCCGATATGGGGCCACAATTACCATTTCCATATCCGCCTCGCCTGCCCTGCGGGCGAATCAGGCTGCTCCGATCAGGATCCGCCGCCGAGCGGTGACGGCTGCGGCGCGGAGCTGAATGCGTGGTTCACGCCCCAGATGCTGCATCCGAAGCCCGGCAAGCCCCGCCCGCCGCTGACCATGGCGCAATTGCCCAATGAGTGCCGCAGCGTTCTCGAAGCGCCGTGAGGCAGGCTTAAAAGCGAAAACGGCCGCATCCCGCAGGACGCAGCCGTTCTCAGTTAAAGAGAAGCTCTGTTTATTCGGCAGCCACGCCGACGCCGATCTGGCACGACACGCCGGTGCCGCCCAGACCGCAATAGCCGTTTGGGTTCTTGGCCAGATATTGCTGGTGGTAATCCTCAGCGAAGTAGAACGGCCCGGCATCGAGAATCTCGGTCGTGATCGGCCCATAGCCCTTGGCGGCCAGCGCCTCGCCGTAAGCCGCTTTGGACGCCTCTGAGGCCTTCCTCTGCGCCTTGTTGAACACGTAGATCCCGGAGCGGTACTGGGTGCCCACATCGTTGCCCTGACGCATGCCCTGGGTAGGGTCGTGGTTTTCCCAGAAGGTCTTCAGCAGGGTCTCATAGGAGATCACTTTCGGATCGTAGGCCACCAGTACGACCTCGTTCTGCCCAGTCAGACCGGAGCATACCTCCTCGTAGGTCGGGTTCGGCGTGGTACCGGCGGCATAGCCCGCAGCGGTGATCCAGATGCCGTCGCCCAACTGCCAGAACTTGCGCTCCGCGCCCCAGAAGCAGCCGAGGCCGAAAACGGCCTTTTCCATGCCCTCGGGATAAGGCGGCTGGAGCAGGTGATTATTGATGAAATGCCGCTCTGCCGTCGGGATCGGACTGGTCCGGCCGGGCAGAGCCTCGGCGGCATTCGGCAGGTCGAGTCGTTCGCGGAAGCTGAACATGGAGGTCCTTTGCGTGACCTCGCTGATGTAGGCGCTGCCTCGCCCCTGCGGGAGAGCCCCTTTACGTCACCTTCCCGTGAAAGCTCTAGCGGCCCGCGAGATATCCGATCGGCTCAAGCGGCTTCTGTCCCAGCCACATCAGCAGGGCGCCGAGCAGGAAGCCCGTGACCGAAGCGGGCATCTGGAGGACATAGGTGGCGATGGGATCCCACAGCCAGGGATAACCACGCTGCGCGATGCTGCCTTCGAGCCCGGCCATTCCATTTGGGAAAAGAATTCCGCCTACTTTTCCGATGGAAGCGAACGATACAGCATTATTGACGATGGACCGCGTCCCATCGATCACCAACCCAATAAAGCCTGCCGCGATCAGCAGCAGGCCGAGGCTACGCGCTAGAAACTTCAAGGGAGATACCTCTATGAACAGAGAGGAAAATATGTAGTGCGTTTTGTCGCAATGGCAAAGGCGATTCAGGCTAAATTGACTCAAGTTCGGTCTTGCCTTTTGCCCTGATTTAGCGATACACGGGCGCTCCGCAGAGTTGTGCGGAGGACCTGACTGGCCCGTGTCGAACGGCAAGTGCAAGGTTCTGGAGCCTGACAGGCTCACGCTGGAGGGGTGGCCGAGTGGTTGAAGGCGCACGCCTGGAAAGTGTGTATACGGGAAACCGTATCGCGGGTTCGAATCCCGCTCCCTCCGCCATTATCTAAGCCACTGAATTTGCAGCTGTTTTCTCTTGATGACCGCTGCTCTCAAGTGCGGAGCACTTTTGCCAATTTTGAGGCAGCGTTTCTCGAAGGAACGCTCTTTAGGCATCCAAGAAGCCTCCATGATCCTAGATATGCCCTCGCTCAGTCCTGAAGCCTCCCGGTCCAGCTAAGGCATGACGGACGGGAAGGTTTGTCCTGCTTTCTTACTCTCTCCACTGCGCAACCGAGCTTTGAGGGCATCAAGAATATAATAGCCCTAGACTTGCAGGAGCCGTTGGCGAAACCTCCGATCCGGTCTCCCCTGTTGCCCCCGGAAGCTGAGCCCGGAGCATCCTCAATGACCGCCTTGAATTCGATTGGGGAGGTTCGGCCAAGGTCCGGGATGTATTGGGAGGAGACGTTGCTCCCCCGGGATTAATAGGGCAGCCGCCGCTATGTCAGGCGGCGGTTTGGTCTCATCTATTCCTTCACCGCACCGGTCATTGAAGACACATAATAGTCAACGAAGAACGAGTAGAGCAGCACGACCGGCAGCGATCCCAGAAGTGCACCCGCCATGAGCGCCCCCCATTCGTAGACGTCGCCACGGACGAGCTCGGTCAGAACGCCTACCGGCACTGTCTTGTTCTCGGACGACTGGATGAAGGTGAGCGCGTAGATGAATTCGTTCCAGGAAAGGGTGAAGGCGAAAATGCCCGCCGAGATCAGGCCTGGTACCGCGAGCGGCAGCATGATCCTCGTCAGAATCTGCCAGCGTGACGCCCCATCGACGAGGGCGCACTCCTCCAGTTCATACGGAATCGAACGGAAATAGCCCATCAGCAGCCAAGTGCAGAAGGGAATGAGGAAGGTCGGATAGGTGAAGATCAAGGCGAGCTTCGAGTCGTAGATCCCGAACTTGAAGATCATGACCGCCAGCGGAATGAAGAGAATCGACGGCGGCACCAGATACGCCAGAAAGATCGCCAAACCTGTCCAGCGGGACCCCGGAAAACGGATACGCTCGATGGCGTAAGCACCAAACACCGATGCTGCGAGAGACAGGAGGGTGGAGCCTATCGCCACGACCATCGTGTTGACGAGCCAGCCGGGATAAGAGGTCTCGAACAGGAGATAGCGAATGTTCTCCAATGTCGGGTTTGACGGCCAGAAGGGGTTGTAGTCACGAAAGTTGTTGAGCTCCGCATTTGGTTTAAGAGCTGTGATCGACATCCAATAGAAGGGAAAGAGAAGGACGAACACGAAGACCGCCAGTGGCAGATACACCGTGAACAATCTTTGCGGCGTGCGGTTGAGATAGCTCATCCCGACGCTGTCGTCGGCGACGGCAGGGTCGACAGGTCTGGCACCAGAGGTCATGTGTCGGTTCCTCCCTGCTGCCAGCGGCGGCGCTGCAGCCCGAAATAGCTGAAGAGAATGGCGGCGAGAAGGAAGGGCACCATCGCGACGGCAATCGCCGCGCCTTCACCCAACTGGCCGCCAGGAATGGCTCTTTGGAAACTCAAGGTCGCCATGAGATGAGTGGCATTGAGCGGCCCGCCTCGTGTCAGCACGTAGATGAGCTGGAAGTCGGTAAAGGTGAACAGCACCGAGAAAGTCATCACCACGGCGATCAGCGGCGAGAGCATGGGCAGCGTAATATGGCGGAAGCGCTGCCAGGATGTCGCTCCATCAAGGGTCGCTGCTTCATGAAGCGAGGGCGAGATTGTCTGAAGGCCGGCCAGCAGGGTAATCGCCACGAAAGGAATGCCGCGCCACACATTGGTGAGGATCACGGTCGCACGGGCATTGTTCGGATCGCCCAGGAAGTTGATGGGCGAACTGATCCATCCGAGCTTCATGAGCGCCCATGAGATGATCGAAAACTGGGCATCGTAGATCCACCAGAAGGCGATAGCCGAAAGCACCGTCGGCACGACCCAGGGCAACAAAACGATGGCGCGGATGAAGGCCTTGAACGGCAGATGCTCGTTGAGAAGAAGTGCAAGCCACAAGCCTAGCGCGAATTTCAGAATCGAGGCCACCACGGTGTAGAGAATGGTGTTGAAGACCGAGAGCCAAAAAATGCTGTCGTCCCAAAGGAGCTGATAGTTTTCCAGCCCGACGAAGACACCGGAGCGGCCAATGCGCGTGTCGGTGAAGCCGAGCCAGACGCCAAGGCCCAGCGGATAGGAGAGAAAGACCAAAAGGAACAGCGCTGCCGGCAGCATGAAAAGCAGGCCGAGAAAGCCTTTGCTCTGCAGCAGGGGCGTCCGTGTCGGCGCGGCTGTCGCGCCTGCACGGGAAAGGGCGGCATCGACCATAAGGCGTCTCCGGCATTCTCGGAAAAGGAAAAGGGGCGGCACTCTCGCGCCGCCCTTTCAGGCTCGTCAGACGCGATAGTAACGATTGGCTCGCTGCTCCGCGCGCTTGGCTGCTTCCTCGGGCGTGCGCTGTCCCGTGGCAGCCTCGGCCACCATGTCGACCGTGACATAATCCGCCATCGTTGCGGCCGATGCGTAACCCAGCGGACCGGCATAGCCGTTGGGCCGCAACGTCGCGGAGGCGCGTTTGTAGGGCTCGTGCACGGGGTCGGAGGTCCAGACCGGATTGTCGATCAGGCCCTTCAAGGGCGGACAGCAATAGGCGCTCGAAGCGGTGATCCAAGCATCCATCTGCGGCTTGTCGAGCATGTACTGCAGATAGGCACGGGCCGCGTTCGGGAACTTCGTGTATTTGAAGATCACCGCCGAGGTGGTCTGGTGCAGTTCGACGGGCTGACCGACGGGACCGGTTGGCATCACCGTCGAACGAATGTCCTTCGCGATCTCGGCCATCTTTGGATCATTCTTCGCCGAATAGTAGAGGGATACTCCGTTCGCCGTCACCGAGATGTCTCCCGACAGGAAAACCCGGTTGTTGTTGATATCGAGCCAGCTTTCGGTGCCCGGGATGAAGGTTTGATAGAGCTCGCGCGCATATTGCAGAGCCTTGATCGTCTCAGGCGAGTTGATGACAACCTTGCCGCTCTCGTCGACCATCCGGCCGCCATGGCTCCAGATGATCCAGTGCGCAAAGTTGTTGCCGTCGCCCACCGCCTTGCCCAGTGCGAAGCCCGCCGGCTTGCTCTTGGCCTTCATAGCCTTGCACATCTCCAGGAACTCGTCGGACTTCTCGGGGAATTTCGACCAGCCGGCCTGCTGCAGCATGCTCTCGCGATAGAGAATGCCGTTGCCGATGGCCGCCAACGGCAGAGCGATGAATTTGTCACCCTGCTTGGCATAGGATTCCGGCCCCGGAAAGTAGCCTCCGTACTTGCTGGCGAAGCTGCTCGCGATATCGGTAACATCGAGAAGCTTGTCCGGATACTGGAACGGATCGTCGAACCAGACGAGCATGACGTCAGGGCCGGAACCGACATTGGCCGCGACAGCCGCCTTGGGGCGAATGTCCTCCCAGCTTTCCTTGTCGACGCGCACGTCGACACCGGTCGCTTCGGTAAATTTCTTCGTATTGGCGAGCCAGGAATCCTCGTCGCCCTTCACGAAAGGCGTCCACCGCAGCACGCGTAAGCTGGCTCCCTGCTCTGGCTTGTATTGCGGGGCAGCGCCCTGCGCGAAGGCCGGCCCGGCATTCAGAAACTGGGCTCCCGCCGCGCCGGCGGCAAGGCCAGCAGTCCCAAGAAGCAGATCACGTCTCGATAAGGTCATCAGTTGCTTCCTCCGTAATCCGGGATCTCTGATGGATGCGTGGTTTCCCCGGTTTAACCACGCATTTGAAGTCGGTTGATCCTTAGCTCTGTCCTCCATTCGACGGGATGGCCGAAAGCCGGATCGAGCACGATGAAAATGAGCTCGCTAAACCGTACTTCCGCAGCAGTCCGGAACGCACAGGTGCTTCCCTCACCCGCCTTGGCACTGACTTGGCGCTCGAAACAGAGAGCCCGACCAAGGTGGCAAATTCGCCGACCCGGATCTTAGCGGAGCTCATGAGCATTTTGCTCTGATTTGGCTGGACGATGACGTTTGTGCAGGATGCGTTGTGTCGGGATGAGTTCGTCCAGATCGGTGACAGACGCACCGAGCGTCCAAGTCACGCGCTCGCGTTGAAGCATACGCTTCCTCCCTGCCCCTGACCATTCCTATCGCCAATCTGATGCTGGCTTGCGGTGTTATGTGCCTAAAATATTCTAGGAAGAACTGCTCCATATCAAGCGGTGAAGTCGACAGCTTTCACAGTCAGTCAAGAACCCGGCACATAGGTCAACAAAACTGACCATTCCGAGAGCATTTCTGTTGGTTTCCTCTGCCCCCTGCTCCGGTTCAAATGCTGTCTCTTGCTCATTTCGGCGATACCCATTTCCGAAAGCAGCGGCTCAGATCCTACCGAAGGGGAGCTGAGCGTCGATCTCGAGTTCGGCCAGAAGCCACTCGGCAAAAGCTCTTAGAGGGCGACGTTGCCGAACGTAGCGGGGGAAAACCAGATTATGCCCGACATATCGAACCGAGTTGGATTTCTGGTCCAACGGCATCACCAATCGGCCTGATGCGAGTTCCCTTTCTGCCAAGCGCGTGGACTCCAAGGCGACACCGAGGCCTTCCGCGGCCGCCGCAATGGCCAGAAAGCTGCGATCGAACCGGCTCCCGTTTGGAGACGGTCCGGTAAGTCCATTGGCAGTGAACCAATCCGCCCATTGGATCTGCTTGCTGTCGGTCTGGATCAAGACATGATCGAACAGATCTGCCGGCGTGGCGATCGTTGACGCGAGTTCGGGCGCACATAGGGGCGTAATCGTCTCCTCACCGAGAGGCACGACGATCAATCCTTCCATACGTGGCGCGCCATAGACGATGTCTGCATCGAACTCGTCCGAACTGAACCGCGTATAATCAGTGCCCGCGGCAAGACGGACATCCATGCCCGGATAACGTTTCAAAAAATCGGCAAGGCGAGGCGTCAGCCATTGCGCTGCGAAGCTCGGCGCCGAGTGCAGGCGCAGCAGCAGAGGACCGCGGGTAGAGATAACCTCCATGCCGCGCCGCAATTCATCGAAGGCCCGACTGACATGGCGCATCAGTGCCTCGCCCTCGTAGCTCAATCGCACATTGCGCGTGTCACGGTCGAAAAGTGGGATTCCGAGGACCTGCTCAAGCTTCCGGATCGCATGGCTGACCGCGCTCGGCGTGAGGTTGAGTTCCACGGAGGCCGCGCGGAAGGATCCGGTCCGGCCAGCGGCTTCAAAGATCCGGAGAAAGGAGAGCGGCACCTGTTGAAGCATCGGATTAGTGAATCAGATTCAACAGAGGGTGTAAACAGCGCGTTTGTCCAAAGACTCCAGCTGGAAAATACTTTCTCCAATAAAACCAAGAGCGACAACTTCTGCTGGAGGAAACGATGCTTCTCGAAGGCAAGACGGCCGTCATTTCCGGCGCGGCGAGCCCACGCGGAATAGGCCTTGCGACTGCCCGTCTCTTTGCGGCCCATGGCGCCAGGATCGCCATTCTCGATCTCGACGAGGGCGGCGCGAGGGATGCCGCCGCCTCCTTTGGGTCCGCTCACATAGGCATCGGCTGCAACGTCACGGATGCCAATGCGTGTCGGCATGCGGCAGAGACTGCCATCGCGGCTTTCGGGCATGTGGACATCCTGCTCAACAACGCCGGCATCACCCAGCCCGTGAAAACGATGGAGATCGACGAGGCGAGCTGGCACCGCATCCTCGATGTCAACCTCACGGGCGTTCTTTACCTGAGCCAGGCTTTCGTTCCGCATATGCGCTCGCGCCGCAAGGGTTCGATTGCCTGTATGTCTTCCGTTTCGGCGCAGCGGGGCGGCGGAATTTTCGGCGGCCCGCACTACTCCGCCGCCAAGGCTGGCGTTCTCGGTCTTGCAAAGGCCATGGCACGGGAGCTCGGGCCCGATGGCATCCGGGTCAATTGCATCACGCCCGGTTTAATCCAGACGGACATCACCGGCGGCAAGCTCACCGACGAGATGCGCCAGGACATCCTGAAAGGCATTCCGCTGAACCGTCTCGGCAATGCCGAGGACGTCGCAGGCGCCTACCTGTTCCTCGCCTCGGATCTGTCCGCCTACATCACCGGCGCCGTGATCGATGTGAATGGCGGAATGCTGATCCATTGATCGGCGACATGGGGCGCCAATCCGTTCGCGCCCAAACCTGGAGAGATCGATGACCACGAGCACCAGCAAAGCGATGCCGCAGGCTGCCTTGTCCAACGTATCCCTTGTGGATCGGGCCTATCGCATCCGCCGCAATGCGCTGCGCATGGGCGAAGTGCAGGGTCAGGGCTACATTGCCCAGGCACTCGGCGTCGCCGACGTCCTGGCCGTGTCCCATTTCCACGCCATGCGCTACAGACCCGAGGATCCGGAATGGGAGGAGCGCGATCGGTTCCTGCTCTCGATCGGCCATTATGCCATCGCTCTTTACGCAGCCTTGATCGAAGCCGGCATCATCCCGGAAGACGAGCTTGAGAGCTACGGAACCGACGACAGCCGTCTGCCCATGTCCGGCATGGCGGCCTATACGCCGGGGATGGAGATCACGGGCGGTTCGCTCGGCCACGGCCTAGGGCTTGCCGTTGGCTTCTGCCTCGGATTGAAGCGCAAGAAATCGAATTCCTTCGTCTATTGCCTGTTCTCCGACGGAGAGCTCGGCGAGGGCTCCATCTGGGAAGGAGCCTGGTCAGCCAGCCATTGGAAGCTCGACAACCTGATCGGCATCATCGATGTCAACAACCAGCAGGCGGATGGGCCGGCCTCGCAGGTCACGGGCTTCGAGCCGCTGGAAGCGCGGTTCGAGTCGTTCGGCTGGCATGTGCAGCGCGTGAACGGCAACGACATCGATGCTCTCGTGGCAGCGTTCGACACAGCCCGAAACCTCGCCGATCCGAAGCCCCGCATCATCATCTGCGATACCAAGATGGCCAAGGGCGTCTCGTTCCTCGAGGAGCGAGAGCGCAACCACTTCCTGCGGGTGGAGCCACATGAATGGCAAAAGGCCATCGAACTGCTTGACGCCAGGAGGACATCATGAGGCGCTCGAAATACACGCGACCGGCCTGGCTCGGAGAGCAGGGCGAAGGGGGACAAGGAACGGCCGACAAGCCGCGATTGACGACATCCGCGATGATTGCGTCGCTCGCCGGCCCGGACCAGCGCACGAAACCAGCCCCGTTCGGCCACGCGCTTGCTGCGCTGGCCGAGACGCGTCCGGAGATCGTGGGGCTGACGGCGGACCTCGCGAAGTACACGGATCTGCACGTCTTCGCCAAGGCGCATCCCGACCGCTTCTACCAGATGGGCATGGCCGAACAGCTCCTGATCAGCGCGGCTGCCGGGATGGCGCGGGAAGGCTTTATGCCATTCGCAACGACCTACGCGGTCTTTGCGGCGCGGAGGGCCTACGATTTCATCTGCATGGCGATCGCCGAGGAAAACCTCAATGTGAAGATCGTGTGCGCCCTGCCCGGCCTGACGACCGGTTACGGACCGAGCCATCAGGCCACAGAGGATATCGCGATCTTCCGGGGCATGCCGAATATCGCCATCGTCGATCCGTGCGACGCTCACGAGATCGAGCAGGCGGTGCCGGCCATTGCAGCCCATAATGGTCCAGTCTACATGCGCCTGTTGCGCGGAAATGTGCCGCTCGTTCTCGACGAGTACGATTACAGGTTCGAATTCGGGAAAGCCAAGACGCTGCGGGACGGCAATGATGTGCTGATCATCTCATCCGGCCTGATGACGATGCGGGCGCTCGAGGCGGCCGAAGCCCTTTCCGACGATCGCATCGATGTCGGTGTGCTGCATGTGCCGACCATCAAGCCGCTCGACGAGGCGACGATTCTCAAAGAGGCGTCTCGTACCGGCCGCATGGTGGTCGTTGCGGAAAATCACACCATCGTCGGTGGCCTGGGAGAGGCTGTCGCCGGACTCCTGATGCGCTCCGGCGTCATACCGCCGGCGTTCCGCCAGATCGCCCTGCCCGACGAATTCCTGGATGCCGGCGCCCTGCCGACGCTTCACGACCGCTACGGCCTTTCTACGAGCTCCGTCATCCGCAGCGTCAAGGGCTGGCTTTAGAACAACGATCCTCGGAGCGGCTGGCCGCTCCGAGGTTCAGGCGCATCCGAGGAGGCGCTGTCCATTATCATAACGATCAAAAAGCCCGGCCAACGGGCAGGATCCAGAAGGAGAACGCACATGAGGAACTCGATTTCACGCCGTACCCTGATTGCCGGTGCCTTCGCGGCACCGGCCATTCTCACGTTCACACGCGGCGCAACGGCAGCAACCAATCTGACCCTTGGCCACAACGCAGCCCCCGGTAACCCGCGGAGCATCGCTACAGAGAAGTTCGGCGAGTTGGTGAAGGAAAGATCTGGCGGGCGTATCAGCGTTCGCGTGGCCGGATCCGAGCAGCTCGGCAACGAGCAGTCCCTGCTGACCAGTTTGCGAACTGGCGCAGTCGACATGACCGTCAACAGCCAGGGCTCGACTTCGGCTCTTGTGCCGGAGATCGCGGCTCTCGGCCTGCCTTTCCTCTTCGAAGACAGCGCCGCCGCTTTCAAGGTTCTGGAAGGCCCGATCGGCGAAGAACTGGCGCAGCGCTTCTCCAAGGTCCAGATGGTGCCCCTCGGCTGGTGGGACAACGGCATCCGCCACATCACCAACAGCAAGCGGCCGGTCGTCAAGCCGGCGGACCTGAAGGGCTTGAAGATCCGCACCCCGCCGGATCCCATGACGATCGATATCTTCCAAGCCCTTGGTGCGGGAACCGAGCAGATCAGCTTCGGCGAGCTCTATGTCGCCCTGCAACAGGGTGTCGTCGACGGCCAGGAGAACCCGCTGACCAATATTGCAAGCTCGAAGCTCTACGAGGTGAACAAGTTCATCAGCTTGTCCGGCCATAAGTGGGAGAGCTCTCCGTTCCTGATGTCGCAAATCACCTGGACCCGGCTGCCTGCCGCCGACAGAGATATCATCAAGGCTGCTGCCAAGGAGGCCGGCGACCTGCAGCGCAAGCTGTTTGCCGAGAATGAGGCCAAGTACAACAGCGAGTTCCGGGCCAATCCGAAGCTTGCCGTCAACGAGGTCGACAGGCCAGCCTTCCGGGAAGCTTCCGCCAAGGTGGTCGAGACCTGGCGCGCCAAGCCCTTCGGCGACTTCGTCGACCGGCTCGCGAAAACCGCCCGGAGTTAAGGTCATGACGCGCGTCGCGCCGCTTCCCCACCACGAGCAAGAGTTGGCCACGGGGGGCGGCGCGCTCGCCGTGGCCAATGTTATCGACCGTGCGGTTGGTCTCATGTGCCGAGCGGTCATTTTGCTGACCGGGATCGCGCTGCTTGCGATCCTCACAGCGAACGTCGTCGCCCGCTATGTTCTGGAGAGCGGTGGCTTTCGTTTTGCCCAGGAACTCCCCGAACGCCTCTTTCCCTGGTTCATCATGGCAGGCGTGGCGCTCGCCGTTCAGAAGGGCGGCCACATGGCGGTGGAATCCGTTCTCTCCCGTCTGAGCCGAAACGGAGCTCGCGTCATGCTCCTCTTCGGCCACGCGATCATTATCGCTTCATACGCTGTTCTCGGCTGGGAGGCGATTGGGGTCGCCGATATCGTGTCAATCGAGACGAGTCCTGTGCTCGGCCTGTCCAGCAGCTACAGCTATTATGCGCTCGCACTCGGCTGTGCTGCTGTCATTCTCACGACCTTCGCGCTTGCGCTCCGGGTTGCCATGCTCGGCCCGGAGGCTATGCCGACCCCAGATCCAGAGGAGACGGGCATATGAGCATCGTTCTCGTCGTTGTCTTCACGATCCTGATGCTGCTGGCGATCCCGGTTGGACACGCCCTGGTCATCGCGGCCGGCGCGACGCTGGCTTGGCAGGGAGAGCTTCCGCTGATGATCGTCGCTCAGCAGATGTATCAGCAGACGCAGTCCTTCCCGATGCTTGCCCTGCCCTTCTTCATGATGGCCGGCAGCCTGATGCTCGGCGGCAAGCTGGGACAGGAACTCCTGTCCTTCGCCACCAAGGCGATGCAGCGCTGGCGCGGAGGACCGCTCTCGACCACCGTTGTGGCATCGGTCGTCTTCGGCGGCGTGTCCGGGAGTGCAGTCGCCAATGCCAGCGCCCTTGGCTCGGTTCTTATTCCCTGGCAGAAGCGGCAGGGCTATCCCGCCGGGCTCTGCGCCGCCAACAACGCGACATCCGCGGTGATTGATATCCTCATTCCACCTTCAATCCCGCTGATCCTTTACTCCCTCGTGAGCGGCACCAGCATCGCCGATCTGTTCACGGCGGGAATCCTCCCGGGCATTCTTATGGCAGGCGGGTTCATCCTGACCTGCAGCTGGATTGCGAGGCGGCGCGGCATCCACTCAGAAGATCCGACCGTCGGGAGAATGGAGCTTCTCAGGCTTGCCGTTCTGAGTGCCCCTGCCCTTCTTATGCCCATTCTGATCCTGCTCGGATTGCGTTTCGGCATTGCCACGCCAACCGAGATCTCGGTGCTGGCTGTTGTCTATGCGCTTGCTCTGAGCGCTCTCTTCTATCGCGATCTGACATGGCAGCGCTTCCATCACAGCCTTATCGAGTCCGGTATTGCAACCGGTGTCGTCATGCTCGTCATCATGGGCAGCGCCATCGTCGGTTGGATCTTGACCTTCGACCAAGTGCCGACCCGCTTCGCCGATTGGGTATCGGCCACGATCAGCAATCCTCTGCTGGTAATCCTGGCCATGAATATCCTGCTCCTCATCGTCGGCATGCCGCTCGATCTTCCACCTGCCATCCTGCTCCTCGGGCCGATCTTCGTTCCACTGGCGGCAACGATCGGGCTGGATCCGGTGCAACTCGGCCTCATTATGGTGCTGAATCTCGGCATCGGACTTTACACGCCACCGATCGGGACCACGCTGTTCATCTCCTCTTCTATCGCACGATCGTCTCTGGCCGATACCACCCGCGAGCTCTGGCCCTTCTTCGGCGTCGCCATGCTGGTCCTTCTTGCCGTGAGCTACATTCCCGCGCTCACGATTTACTAAGCTAAGGGGTGTCCTAAATAGGACACCCCAATCCCTTCGGCTATCAAGCCGATGAAGGGGTCACCATCGATGAGGGAACGAACGACATGACCCGCGTTGCTTTTGTCGGCCTTGGCGCCATGGGGCTGCCGATGGCATCGAATCTTGTCAAGAAAGGACTCACCGTCACGGGGTTCGACCTGAGTGCCAATGCACTCAACGCGCTCGAGAATGCTGGAGGAAAGCGCGCGGGAACTGCCGAGGAGGCGGCTACCGGGGCAGATGTCCTGATTTTGATGGTGGTGAACGCGGCCCAGGCCGAAGCCGTGCTCTTCGAAGGCGGGGCTTTGGAGGCCCTGCAAGCCGATGGCGTAATCGCATTGATGGCGACCTGTCCTCCTGCAGCCGTGGAAGCAATCGAGGAGCGGGTGCGCAAGGCCGGACGACGGCTGATCGACGCCCCTGTATCGGGAGGCGTCGCAGGAGCCACGGCCGCGACGCTGACCATCATGGCCGCTGGGTCTCGCGACACATTCGGTGTCGTAAAGCCCCTCTTCGACGCACTGGGCGACAAGGTTTTTCATGTCGGTGAACGTCCTGGCCAAGGCGCCATGGTGAAGACCGTCAATCAACTCCTCTGCGGTGTACACATCGCCGTTGTCGCGGAGGCCTTTGCCCTGGCCTCAAAGGTGGGAGTCGACCTCAAGATCCTGCTGGAGATCATGAGCGGTTCCGCTGCCTCGAGCTGGATGCTCAAGGACCGGGGACCGCGGATGCTGCAATCAGACCCTGAGGTCACCAGCGCGGTCGACATCTTCGTCAAGGATCTCGGCATTGTACTTGATGCCGGCCGGGCCACGAAGGCGGCGCTTCCCCTGGCCGCGGCGGCCCATCAGATGTTCCTCGCAGCCTCCGGGCGCGGTGACGGCAACGCGGACGACAGCCAGGTGATCCGCACCTACTTCGCCTTGGACGGAGTTAAGTGACACCGTCACTAATCTCACTCTGTTAGAGCGAACTCTCTTTCTGCAGGTTGGGGAGCGCATTCGCGACGCTTCATGGCTCCGGGAACCAGGGCCAGAGGAAGGGCGGAGCCACTTGGCGGGCATGCCTCAGGTAACCGTCTCTAGCAGGCTGAAGCGAACCGGAAGAAGGTCCTCGGTTCGTGTCTGGCCGTCTTCGTCCTTGTCGATGATCGTGAGTCGCTGCATCTCTTCCGGGCCCAGGGGCATCACCAAGCGCCCGCCTGGTTTGAGTTGGGCAAGTAGCCCATCAGGCGCTCTCTCAGCCGCAGCCGTCACCAAGATCTTGTCGAAGGGGGCATGCTCGCGCCAGCCGCGGGATCCGTCTCCCACGCGGATCTCAACCGTAGCATAGCCGAGTTGGTGCAGGAGATCCCGCGCGAGGCTGGCAAACTCTTCGACAATCTCGATGGTCCAGACCTGACCTGCAAGTTCTGCCAGGATCGCCGTTTGGTATCCTAGCCCGGTTCCGACCTCGAGCACCGTGTCGTTTGGTTGTGGGGACAGTAGATCGGTCATGAGCGCCACAATGAATGGCTGCGAGATCGTCTTGTCGAAGCCGATGGGCAGAGGCGTGTCCTGGTAGGCAAAAGGCGCAAGAGCGGGCGGGACAAAGAGATGCCGTGGCACTTTCCGCATCGCGGCCATCACACGCTCATCCAACACAGCTTTGCCGATCTCATCGCTCGCTAAGTCGGTGTGAATGGCGATCATCTCGACCATATGCCGCCGCAGGATCGCTAAGTGGTTCTCGTTCATCGCCTTCATGATGCTCGACCTCCGCTAGACCCGCGTGCCGCCGGGAACACGGGCGACCATATGGAAGCCGTCCACCGTGGCCATTCCCGTCAACAAGTTCCCACGCGGGAATCGTGATCCTCCGACGCCTCACCTGTCAACAAGCGGCGGTCGGCGGCATGAGGTCAGGACGAACGTGTCGGGTCTGTGAGCGGGTCGGCAATCTCATGGGCCTGAGATCCAGGACTGAGTGCCAGCCAGCCTGTCTGGCGCTCGATCATACGTCGGACTGAGGGCCTGTTAGGCCCCTGATGCAGGGCGCGGAGGCGCTCACCGACGGCGGCGTCGGCCTGGGTTATGCGCTGGTTATGCCGCACGTATTCCAGCCATGTCGGGCTGTGATAGCGTTCGATCCAGATTTCGGGGTTTTCCAGGTCTCGTAACAACGTCCAATGGCGCGCCCCGTCCCGTCGCCGGATTCGCCGTCTCTCCGCCATGACGGCGTGGAACGTCGCTACATCTGCCTCGCGGATTACGTACTCGATGGTGATTACGATCGGGCCACTGCGCGAGCGGACGTCGATGGCGACATTGGGCTCTGTCCAACGGTTGAGCGGATCGAGGTTCAGCGTTTTCAGCTCAGGCAGCGTAAACCGCAGCCCAAGCGCTGCACCGACCAGCAGCACCCCTGCCGCAATGAGGAGAGCGTTCGCCGTCCCGAAGCGCTCGGCCGCCACACCCCAGATCCAACTGCCGAAGGCCATCCCGCCGAAGGTCGCCATCTGGTAGAGCGCGAGGGCCCGTCCGACGACCCAGCGTGGCGAGGACAGCTGCACGGTTGCATTGAAACTGGAGAGCGCAAGCACCCAGCTAGCCCCGCCCAACGCCATCGCGACCATGCTCAGAAGCGCAAGGGCGCTCAATCCTGCCGCAGCCGCACAGATGGCGTAACCAACGAAAGCGATGCGAACAAGGGCTTCGAGCGACAAGGCCCGTCTAAGGCGTGCACTGATAAGCGCACCGCCGACAGCGCCGGCGCCGAAAGCGCCGAGCAGAAGACCGTAGGTGAGCGGACCTCCATGGATCAGGTCGCGGGCAATCAGCGGCATCAGGGCCTGGACTGCAATAGCGGCGAGTCCGAAGACCGCTCCCCGCAACAGCACCACGCCGAGATTGGGGGACATGGCGACGTACCGGATCCCGGCTGCCATGGCGCTGCCAAGAGTTTCGGGCGGCAAAGTCCTGGGCACGCTGGCAGGCTGCCACCGTGCCAGAACGGTAATCAACCCGAGATAGCTCAGTGCATTGACAGCAAAGGCGGCGAAGGCGCCCGCTGCCGCGACGATGATTCCCCCGAGGGCCGGTCCGACACTGCGTGCGATGTTGAAGCCCATGCTGTTCAGGGCTATCGCCGCGGGCAGGCTGGAGCGGGGCACCATCTCGCCCACCAGCGACTGCCAGGCAGGCCCGTTGAATGCCGTGCCGCAGCCGACCAGGAAGGTGAAGGTGAGCAGGAGCCAGGGTGTCATCAAGCCGAAGTAAGTGGACAGCGTCAGGGCCACCGACACGGCCAACAGGAAGATCTGCGAGGCAAGCATCAGCTTGCGCCGGTCGAAGTTGTCTGCGATGGCGCCCGCCATGAGCGAGAACAACATAATTGGAAGAGTCGTGGAGGCTTGCACCAGGGCGATCAGATCAGCCGATGCGCCGATGGACGTCATCAGCCATGCCGCACCAACCGATTGGATCAGCCCTCCGAAATTGGAGGCGAGGCTTGCAAGCCAGACAGCCAGGAAGATCCGATGCCGGAAGGGAGACAGGGAGGATTCCGACCTGTCCGATGTTTCAGTATCCTTTGTCGGCATGGAAAACTCGCTTCGGGCAAAGAGAAGAATCAGCCGCGACAGAACCCAGCGGTGTCATGCCGGCGGCTAAACCTCGTCTTTTATCTTGGCAGCTGCAACTACGGCTTCGAACGGTTGAGGTTTGTGGATCGCATAGCCCTGAGCAAATGTGATCCCCATCGTACAGACCATGTTGAAGGTCGCCTGATCCTCGACGAACTCAGCCACTGTCTGGGCACCGAGTTCACGAGCGACCTGATGAATCGATCTGACGATGTGATGATCGACGGAGCTGGCGATCATGTTGCGGACAAAGCTCCCGTCGATCTTAACGATGTCGACCGGGAACTCTCGCAGGTACCTGAATGAACTCAGGCCTGCGCCGAAGTCATCGAGAGCAATCTGGCACCCTATCTCCCGAAGCTTGCCAACGGTCGATATGGCCAGGGCCATGTTGCTGACCAAGGCGGTCTCCGTGATCTCGAAGACCAGGATCTCCGGTGGGACACCACTGTCTTCAATAACCTCAAGGGCGTAGGTCAAGAAAAAGGGATCCCCCAGCGAAGCCGCCGACAGATTGACATGAATGCAAATTTCCCGATCCGGTGCCAGGGCTTTTCCAACCAGGCTCAGAGTTTTCCGCACCACCCAGCGGTCGATCGCCCCGATGAGATCATATCGTTCCGCAGCTGGAATGAAGACGGATGGAGGAATGATGATCCCGCCCTTGTCGGCCATCCGGACCACGATCTCATACCGCTCGAGGGACGTATCTGCACAGGCCACGATCCGTTGAGCGAAGAGGCGTAACCGATCCTCCTCTATGGCCTCCTTGATCCCTGCGGCGACCGCGATTTCACGATGGCGATCAACAGCATCACTCTGCTCCGGCCGATAGAGGCTGACCCGGTTCCGTCCTGCCATTTTAGCCGTCAGGCAAGCAATGTCGGCCTGAGCCAGCAGAGCACTCGTCGAGCGCGACGCGGACGAAATCTCGGTTACCCCGATACTTGCCCCAACTTTATAGCTGCGATCATCCCATGGAAATTGGATGGCGCTGGCAGCCGTGTTGAGCCTCTCAAGGATCTCGGTTGCATCGTCGAGCGAGCATCCGAGAAGAATGATGCCGAACTCGTCTCCACCGAGGCGACCGATAATGTCACCCTTACGAAGGTAGGTCGGCAAGGCTCCTGCCACTCCCTGCAACAGCGCATCGCCGGCAACGTGGCCTGCCGTGTCGTTGATGATCTTCAGGCGATCGAGATCGAGGAAGGCAAGAGCATGGCTGATCCCACTCCGACGACTCTCCACGACGGCCTCTTCAAGCTCTTGCTCGAAGGCTGCCCGATTCAGAAGCCCTGTCAGTTCGTCATGGGTTGCGCTGTATCTGAGCTTCTCCTCAGCTTCTCGTCGTGCGGTGATATCCTGAAACTGCACAATCAGATAAGCCGGTCTCCCGGCCTCATCACGTACCAGCGAAGATGAGCGCAGAACCCACACCTCCGTGCGATCTTTGCGGAGATAACGACGCTCGCTCTCGGCGAAGTCAATCTCTCCCCTCAGGAGAGGACCATCGTCCGGAGGTGCATCATCTGGGTGGAGCACGACAGCCACTGTCTTCGACAACATTTCATCCGCCGCGAAACCGAAGAGACGGCAAAAGGCCGGGTTGACCTTGAACACGGTCCCGTCGAGATTCAGAAGAGCCGTTCCGATGCCAGCTCCCCTCATCGCTCCACGAAAGAGCGCTTCGTTATGCAAGGATTCCTGATGGGCTAGCTGCCTGCGTCGGAACTCCCGCCGCAGATTGAAGGCCAAGGCGATCATGGCCCCAGCCAGAGCCACGACGATAATGCCAATCGTGAAGGCGCGGCGCCACCAGGCGGCATAGACGTCTCGAAGGGTGCGCCCCACGCTGATCGTCAACGGGAAATCCCCGATCTGGGCAAATGTATAGAGACGCGGAATGCCGTCGAGCGGTGAAGCGTGGGATTCGAACGACCCTGACCGTTCCATAGAAAATTGACGGTAAATATCCGTCGTGCTGATATCCGTACCGAGTTGCCTTTCATTGAAAGGCTCCCGCGCAAGCAGTTTTCCATCTCGGCGTATGAGGGCCATGGAGCCATTTGGTCCGAGATCCATCCTGCGAAACAGATCGGTGAAGTAGTCGAGGCTCAGAGCCACGTAGACGATCCCGGCAAAGCTACCATCCAAGTGGGATAGCTGCCGGCTAAAGACGATGGCCCACCCAAGATCCACCGAACTCTTGATGGGGAGCGAAACGTAGAGTCCCGTATCTGGATGATCACGGTGGGCCGTAAAGTATTGGTTTGTTGCCACGTTGATGACATTCAGATCAGTGAGACGGGAGTGATATGTTAGTTTTCCGGTTTGATCCGCTACAGCGATCGCTGCAAAGTACCGTGCCGTGGCAACCTGATCGAACAGCAGCTGCCGTTGAAGATCAGACCCCTGTCGAGCAAAGTCAGGCTGCTTGATCCGATCAATAATCTTCTGGATCGTCAGATCGATGATCTCGATGTTACGGGAGATGTCCCTTCCGACAGCCGCAACAATATTTCCTGATGACCCCTTTGCCTGAATGAGGGCATTTTGCCGTTCATCGAAAATGAGAGCGACACAAAACAGATTGAAGAACGCAGCCAGAACCAGAACGTTCAAAACGGGATTGCGGGCGAGCGCGCTCCTGTACCAGGAAAATAATTTCACAGCATACTTCCTGGAGAATAGCATCGGGTAGGCATTAGACGGCACATGGATCTGCAACTATTGTCGGCACTGGCATAAAGTAGGCCAGAAATGGATACCGAAACCTATAATCGCTCTCCTGTTACCCAAAAGTCTAACGCACAAATCAGCGCCGATAGGAAGCTGCCGAGGCCCACCGACTGAGCCTAGTTGGGATGAAGGACCTAAGTCGCGTCAGCCCGCGAAGTAGAATCGCCTAAATCAAGGTCTGCTCACACCTCACACCGCCAATGCGCTAGCGGGTCTGGGAAGACCTAACTGACCGCTCACAACGGGGCAGCATGGCCATCGATTACTGATTTGGGGGCTCAGATCAGGCTCGTGGGGCAGCAGGCCCATAGCCAGTCTGTTACCTTGGCAGCCTTTTCAGCCTCAGCTGGGTGAGCCGGTCCCTTCGAAACTCGGGCCTGAGTGCTCATGCCGTGGCCACAAAACCGTTGGGCACATCGTCGAAACGCCATCTCAGTCGAACGCCACCGTTTGCCGTGGCCTCAAGCGCCGGGATCGCGGAAAGGAGTTTGATAGTGTAAGGATCCTGCGGTTGATCAAAGATCGTATCGCGATCCCCCTCTTCCACGATGCGGCCATCCTGCATGACGATGACCCTGTCTGCGATCTGCTCAACGACCCCAAGGTCGTGGCTGATGAAGAGGCAGGAAAAGCCGTGCCGCTGTTGCAGGTCAGCGAACAGGTCAAGGACCTGGGCCCGCACCGTGACGTCGAGGGCAGAGACAGGCTCATCGGCGATGACAAATGCGGGCCTGCGCACCAAAGCACGCGCAATCGCGACCCGCTGACGTTGCCCGCCCGACAATTCGTGGGGGTAACGCCCGGAGAACTGATCGCCGAGACCGACGTCATGCAGGATCTCGCGCACCCGATCCATCTTCTCGCGATGCCCCATCTCCGGCACCAGACGCAGGGCTTCGCGGACGAGGTCTGCAATCGTCATGCGTGGATCAAGCGAGGAATACGGGTCTTGGAACACCATCTGGCAGTTAAGGCGATAGTTGCTCCAACCCTCGGAACCGCGGCGAACGGGACGCCCGGCAAAGCGAATGTCGCCGTTTGTGGGATCGAGCAGGCCGGCAATCGTGCGACCCAGCGTCGTCTTGCCAGATCCGGATCCTCCCACCAGCGCCACGACTTCCCTCGGTCTGATTGCCAAGCTGACGCCGTGAAGCGCCCGTTTACCGGGCTCCTTGCGAAAGAAGCCCTGTCGTCCGCGATACTCCACCACGAGATCGCGCACTTCCACAACCGGTTCGACGGAAGCAGAGAGATCGCGCTTGGGCAGGCGTCGCGGCATCGCAGCCAGCAGCTTCTGCGTATAGGGATGCCGAGGATGGCGCAGCAGATCCTGCGTGGCCCCCTGCTCGACGATTTCGCCTTTGCACATGACGATAATGCGATCGGTGTAGCGAGCGACCATCGAGAGATCATGGCTGATCATGAGCACTGCCGTCCCTCGGGCGCGTGTGAGCTCCACCATGAGCTCAAGCACGTCACGCTGAACAACAGCATCCAGTGCTGTCGTTGGCTCGTCGGCAATCAGAAGAGCCGGCTGAAGAAGCATGACCGAAGCCAGCATGATCCGCTGACGCATGCCGCCGGAGAACTGGTGCGGATAGGCTTCGAGTGCTCCCTCGGGATCCTTGATTCCGACCCTCCGGAGCATGCTGAGGATGAGCTCTCTGCGCTCGTTGGCATCGAGATCGCGATGAAGCGCCAGACCCTCGTCCAGTTGCCGGCCGATGAGCATCGACGGGTTGAGCGAGGTCATGGGCTCCTGGAACACCATCCCGATGCGTGCCCCCCTCAAGCGCCGCAATTCTTTCGGCGAGAGTTGGTCAAGGTCTTTTCCTTCGAAGCGGATGCTCCCGGCAGTCCTCTGGATCGCTGGCGGCTCAAGGGCCATGATGGCACGGGCCGCGAGCGTCTTTCCGCTTCCGGACTCGCCGACAATGCCGACGATCTCGCCCGGCGCGACGGAAAAGCTCACGTTCTTGACAACTTCGAGCCCTGCTTGCGCAACAACGAGGTTCAGTCCCTCGACCTGGAGCAGTTCGGTCCTGGTCATGATCAGACTCCTCGCATTCTCGGATCGAGTTTGTCGCGCACGGCATCGCCGAGCAGGTTGATGCCGAGTAGTGTCAACGAGATACACAGGCCGGGGAAGATACCGAGCCATACAGCCTGGGCGATGAAGGAACGGCTGCTGGCCAGCATGTTGCCCCAAGTCGGAGCCGGAGGCGGCACGCCCAGACCAAGGAAGCTCAGGGCACTTTCCGCAAGGAGTACCCAGCCGAACATGGACGTGGCGAGCACCGTTAGAGGAGCGATGCAATTGGGTAGAATATGCCGCGCCATGGTATAGGTTTCGGAATTTCCCATCACCCTCGATGCATCGACATATTCTTTTTCCCGCAGAGACAGGACGGTGCCCCTCACGACGCGGGCTACTGAAGGCGCATAGGCAAGCCCCAGTGCCAGGATGATGCCGTACTTGTTGGCGCCTATGACGGCGAGAAGACCAAGAGCCAGCAGAATGCCCGGGAAGGCCAACAGGGCATCGTTGAAGGCCATAAGAATCCGGTCGGTCCAGCCGCGCAGATAACCCGTCAGCATGCCGATCACCGTCCCGACCGCAATCGCCGTCGTCACGGTAACAAGGCTGATCCACACGCTTGTCGCGGCAGCCGCCATCAATCGGCTGAGGACATCCCGGCCGAACTCATCGGTCCCGAGCCAGTACACGGGCCCAGGTGGTTGGAGGCGGGCCGCGAAATTGATCTTCAACGGATCGAAAGGTGTCCAGAGCGCCCCGAACAGGGCGCAGACGCCGAGAATGCCGATGATCAGACCACCAAGAATGGCATTGGGAGCAGCAAGTCTCATTCGGCTGTCACTCTCGGATCGAATACGGGATAAAGCAGGTCGACGATAATGTTCACGACAACATAGACGAAGGCGATGAAAAGCAGGCAGCCTTGGATGACCGGGTAGTCGCGTGCGAAGATCGAGTCGACGAGAAGGCGGCCGAGACCGGGAATCGTGAACACGGTCTCAACGACTGCAATCCCACCGAGGAGATTTCCGAGGACTAGCCCGATGAGTGTCCATGTCGGACCAAAGGCATTCTTGAAGGCATGACGCATCAGCACCGCGCCTTCGGAGAGGCCCTTGGCCCGAGCATGGGTGATGTAGTCGAGCCGGAGGACTTCGAGCGTGCTCGCGCGGGACATGCGGATCAGCACGCCCATCTCGTGCAGGAACAGAGTCGCGACAGGCATGATGATGTAGAGCAGTGCTGCCGTCGGATCCTCGGAAAACGACACGTAGCCGACGATGGGCAGCCATTCGAGCTTCAGTCCAAACAGGATCAGCAACAGAAGCCCCAGCCAGAACGTCGGAATCGACAACAGGAGCGTCGCTGTCCCAATCAGAATAAGGTCGGTCAGGCTGTTCTGACGCCAGGCCGCGATCATCCCAGCCGGCACGGCGATCAGGGTGGCGAACAGGACGGCAATGAGCACGATCTTGGCGCTGATCCAGAAGCGGTCGAGGATGAGGGGCAGGACCGGCTGGCTCGATGTGATCGAAAGGCCGAGATCACCCTGGAAGATGTTGCCGAACCAGATCGCGAACTGAACCGGCAGACTCTCATTAAGTCCCAACCTCTCCCGCAGATCTGCAAGGCTTGCCGGGTCGGCCATGTCGCCGAGCATGAGCGCCGCGGGATCGCCTGGGATGAAGCGGATGAGGGCGAAGACCGAGACCGCCATGATGAAGAGCGTTGGAACCGCCATGAGAATCCGTCTGGCTATAAAGCGCAGCATCGCGTTTCCTTTCTCCCTCTCCAAGCCGTCGCTAAGGGTGTCATCGCGCCTGCATCACACCCGGTTCCGTCCTCGCCGAGCGCCTGTCCTTCAGGACGCCTGCGAAAAAGTCCTGCACCTGCGACACAACCCGTTTGCCGTCATGCGGCACGTTCGGCACGAGATCGAAGCGAACGCGAATGCCGGATGCCTCGAAGGAGCGACGCAGGCTGTCGAGCCGCTCCGGGCGCGTATATCCGGCATCGTTTGCGCCCGGCATCCAGTGCGGGCTGCCCTCTCGATGCGTAATTTCCCATGTCTCGAGGTCGGCGGCACCCACGATCATCTGCACAGGCACGCGCTGCATGGCAGCCACGTCGACCGTGATGCCGAACCGCTCCCGGACATTGCGGACACCAACCCACCAGTCACGCGTCGGATCGAGGAGCGTCACCGAACCTGGAGCCCCTATCGAAGCTGCCCAAAGACGATCGGGGTGTAGGATGAGAAAGCGATGGGTGAAGTGGCCGCCGCCGGAGAACCCGAACAGCGCGAAGCGCGTGACATCCAGGCCGTAGCGATCGCCAACCTCCTCCACAATGGACAGAAGGACGTCGTCATAGCGGATCTCGGCCTCCTGCATGTACTTGAAACCGTCGCGATTGCCGTCACCTCGTACACCCACGGGAAAGAGCGGGCATAGAATGATGCAGTTGTTCCAGCGGCCGAACTCGGCGAAGGCGTCGCGATAGGTCGTGAATGCCCGACCTGTGCCGTGCATCGCGATGACGAGATCCGGAGCACTGCCTCGGCCCAGATCCGGCGGCACATACAGACAATAGGAAAAACGCGGATCGCGTCTGCTCGCGAATACCGTCGTACGACCCCGATCATAGATCTGCCGCCCGAGATCCTCCGGACGGACCTGATCGGTTGGCATCGGCGTGACAGCTTGGTTCATGAAGGACGCCCGCGTGAGAGCCTGCATCGATGTCGTCGATCGGCCGCCTGTCGACGGCGGCCGATCAGTATCAGAACGCAACCCGATCAGTTGGCGATGCGCACTTCCCAGGCCCGTGGCTTGGACAGGACGGAGGCGCTGTAGCCTTGGATATTCTTGCGATACGCGCTGGCCTCGATGCCATTATAGAGCATCACGAAGGGCACCTCCTTCACGAAGCGGGCATGCAGCTCGTCGAAGATCTTCTGACGCCCGGCCTTGTCGGAGACTGTCATCGACTTTTCGAGCAGAGCCTGCGCCTCGGGATTGTCCCAGACCTTACGGGGCTGCTTGTCCTTGGGTCCCATGACGGAGTCATAGCTCAAAGACGGGTCGAGGCGAGCCGAGTATGGGAAGGCCATAACCTGATAATTGCCCTTGTTGTACCGATCGAGCTGGGTGCCCCATTCCAGAACCTCGAGGGTGGCATTGATCCCGATCGCCTGCAGCATGGCCTGAATGAGCACCGAAGATGCAAAGGTCTGAGGGTAGCGCTTGTTCGTGAGGATGACGATCGGTTCACCTTTGTAGCCGGCCTCCTTCAGAAGCCGTTGCGCAGCCTCGGGGTCGTATGTGTAGCCCTTGTCATGAGCTGCGGTGTGATAAGACGAACTCAAGGGCACGATCGAGTTGTTGTGCTTTGCCAGACCTTCGGTGACGGCGTTGGCAATTTGGGGTGTGTCGAGGGCCGCAGCAATGGCCTGCCGCAGCTTGACATTCGACAGAAGCGGATCCCGCGTCTGGATCAACAACGTGCTCAGACCCATGTTCTGGGCAATCGAGATGCCCAGCGACGGGTTGGCCTTGATCTCTTTCACATCAGCATTGGCGATATCCGGCACGACATCGATGTCGCCTCTCAGCACCGCCGCTTTGGCAGCCGCGCTGTCCGGGACCACAACGAAACGGACCTCGTTCACGAGTGGACGCTTCGAGCCGGCATAGCCATCGATCTTGCCTTCGGCAGGGTTCGCGTAGCCATCGAACTTGGACAGCTTGACGAACTCGCCCCGGCGCCATTCCTCGAGCTTGAACGGACCGGTTCCGATCGGCTTGTCCCACGATCCGTCAGCCTTCACGGAATCCTTATGGATGATCCCGGTCATGCCGCAATCCGTGCGCGCCAACGTCGCGAGGAACAGAGCGTCCGGCTTGTCGAGACGGAACACGACCGTCTGGGCATCGGGCGTCTCGACCGCCTGCACCTTCGACCGGCCGCGCCCGTCGAACTCGGAGAGACAACGCCATTCCGTCTTGGGATCCGTATAGCGCTTCCAGCTCCAGGCGACATCCTCGGCGGTCAAGGGAGCGCCATTGTGGAACTTGACGCCGTTGCGGAGTTTGAACGTATAGGCGAGACCATCCTCGGAAACCGACACCGACTGCGCCAGAAGGGGCTTGATGCTCGAATCTTCACCGTAGGCGACCAGCCCCTCGACAGCATGCAGAACCACTGCGTCCGTGTTGTCGTCCCGGTTGACGCCGGGATTGGTGCTGCGGATGTCGGCGTTGAGGGAAATCCGCAGTGGGGTCTGCTGGGCCAACGCCGGAAGCGCCACCGCCATCAAGGCTCCTGTCAGGCAGCCTGCCAAAAGAGTTGTTGCCTTCACTGTCATCATGATCCTCCGTTTATCCTGATTCCCATTTCGTTTTCTTTGTCGTTGCAGCTCATGACGGCTGCTTAAATCGCCTTCACATACGGTGCGGCTGAGGCCGCCTCGAAGTGCGCCTTTATGGTCGGGCGCTGAATCTCCATGTCGAGTTTGTACTCGGTGAAGGTCTGATTCAGTGCCGGCAGCATGGCGACCTCCATGAGGCCGAGCATCGGCTCCATGACGATCATCGCCACTGTCGCGCTCAGGTTGCTGCCGAGATTCTTGCGCGGCGGCCGGCAGACCGACCAGGGCGACTCGAAGTCATCGAACAGCGCATTCTTGACGACGTTGCGCGTCACGCTACCGAGATGCGGCTCGATCAGGGCCCGGACGCGCAGATCGCGATAGAGGCTGTCCGGCGTGTTGGCGATCCCGGTGTCCCTGAGCTTGGTGAGTGCCACCGGGCTCTGGAAGTGATTGGCGTGCACGATGAGGCCGCGCTCGGGCAGAACCTGGAACGTCTCGTCGGGCGCGCACTCGAAATCGATCGCGATGCCGTTGGCCTGGCTGACGATCATGTTGTTCGCCGCCGATTTCCGCGTCGTGTAGACCGCGTGCATCGAGGCCGCCACTTGCTTCTGCTCCAGAACCTTTCGGCGGATCAGCGCGAGGGGGACTCCCAGTCGCTGATAGTCACGATCAGTTTCGAGATAGTTTGCGGTAATTGCGATCCCAGCTGCATTGAATCCGGACCGCGCCAGCGCCCCCGCCTCCGTGAAGGTCAGAATATCGGGGCCATCCTCGCGCCTGATCTTGAGCACCACCGCGGTCTCGGCGCATTCGGCCTTCCAGTCCCAATTCTGCGCATGAATGAGACGCCCCTCCGTCGTCACCTCGGGCAGAACGACGACGCCGGTGCATCCATCCGGCTCGTCATCGAGCGCATCCCACTCGGCGGCAGGGCGCCGGGACAGTTTCAGGATTTCAGTCCGGGCATTCAGAAGCACGATGGATTCCAGCGCGACCCCAGCACCCTCGGCAATACCACGCATCTCCTCAAGATAAGTCGGGTCGAACCGGTCGATGGCGGGCTCGAACTTGCCCACAAGGGCCTTGATGTCGTCCCCGGTGAGCTTGTGACTGGCGATCTGCGAGGAATAATGATCGATCCCGAGCCGAATCCTGGCGACAGCCTGCTCCCCGTATTGGCGCCCGCGTTCACGGGGGGAGCCGGACACCTCGATGAGCGGACAGGGCAGGACCATCTGGAAAGCCTCTTCTTTGACTCTGGCAATTCGACTGGACTTATTGTATTTCATCATGAGAGAATACAATCAATAGGAAATTTCAGCGTGTACCAGCCGAGCCGTTTGCAGCAGGATCTGGCCGACCGGATCGTCCGCCTCGTGAATGAGGACGGACTGCAGGTCGGGGCATTGCTGAACGAGAACAGTTTGGCGAAACGCCTCGAGGTGTCACGAACCCCCGTCCGAGGCGCCCTCCAGCACCTGGAGAATCAGGGGATTCTGGCCCGCCGCCCGAACCGGGGGATGGAACTCGTCGCCCTTCCGGAGCAGGCCCCTGCCATAGCCACTTCCGACATGGACGAGGAGTGGCTGGTGCAGATCGCCCGCGATCGCCGGAAAGGCGAACTCCCCCAGGACTTCTCGGAAGTCGAGATCATGCGGCGCTATAGTCTGAACCGTCCGACGGTCCAGCGCGTCCTGTCTCGCCTGTCGGATCTCGAGATGGTCGAGCGCAAGCCGGGCTATGGCTGGCGATTTGTAACCGGGTTCCGGGATCCTGCGGCCCGCGACGAGAGCTACCGCTTCCGTCTGCTCGTTGAGCCAATGGGAATTCTGGAACCGGCTTTCCGGCTCGAACCGCAATGGATCGAGGACATGCGTCGGAGCCACGCAGAGACGCTCGAACGCCCGTGGCAGGAAACCTCCAGTATCGCGTTCTTTGAAATGAACGCCGCCTTTCACGAAGGCTTGGCCGCGGCCTCTGGAAACCGCTTCATCCACTCCGCCATCCGCCACCAGAATCAGCTCAGGCGCTTTTCCCAATACGACTGGAAGTTCGGGTTCGAGCGCGTCGTGATCAACTGCCGCGAGCATATAGAAATTCTCAACTACTTGGCCAAAGGCGAGCGCGAAGTCGCTTCAGTCCTGCTGCGACGGCACCTTGAGCGGGCGAGCCAGGTCCGGTCGCGCGACAACTCAGATCCGGGCTAAACGCAAGTGTATTTCATCTGAATAAAGTCCAATAATCCGCTACAAAGCTAATCCTGTCCCAGGAGCACGCCAATGACAGCCTCGCCACAGACTGCTGCCCATCCGTTCGCCAACGATGTGGGCGACACCTATTGGTTGCCCTTTACGGCCATGCGGCAGTTCCGGGCGAACCCGATGATGTTCGTCGGCGCAGAGGGAATGCACTACACTACGGCGGATGGCCGCCGCGTGCTCGATGCCATGGCCGGACTGTGGTGCGTCAACGCGGGTCACGCCCAGCCGCGGATCGTCGAGGCCATCCGCGAGGCTGCAGGCCGTCTTGACTTCGTCTCCTCGTTCAAGATGAGCCATCCGGGTGCATTCGAGCTCGCCCGTCGCCTTACCGACATGGCCCCCGAGGGTTTCGAGCACGTGTTCTTCACCAATTCCGGCTCTGAGGCGGTCGACAGCGCGCTCAAGATCGCCCGCGGTTATCATCGCGCCCGCGGGGATGCGGGGCGCACCAAATTCATAGGGCGGGCCAAAGGCTATCACGGCATGGGTTTCGGCGGTCTCTCCGTCGGCGGCATCGGACGCCACAAACGGGATTTCGGCCCCCTTCTCCCGGATGTGGCCCACCTGTCTCTACCCTATGACCGCTCTACCATGGGGTTCTCGCGGGGCCATCCTGAAACAGGTGCCCACTATGCGGACGAACTCGAAAGCCTTCTGCAGATCCAGGATCCCGCGACCGTCGCAGCGGTGATCGTTGAGCCTGTCATCGGCTCGGGAGGCGTCTATCCGCCGCCGCTGCAATATCTTGAGCGGTTGCGCTCCATCTGCAGCCGTCATGGGATATTGCTCATCTTCGACGAGGTCATTACCGGATTCGGGCGCCTAGGGCAGCCCTTCGCCGCTCAGGCACTCGGTGTGAGACCGGACATCATCACCTGTGCCAAGGGCATGACCAACGGGGCAGTCCCGATGGGTGGCGTCATCCTCCGAGACTTCGTGTTCGACGCCTTCATGGCCGGGCCGCCAGAGGCCATTGAACTCTTCCATGGCTACACCTATTCGGGTCATCCTCTCGCATGCGCCGCCGGCCTTGCTGCCTTGGACGTGTATCAAGATCTGGGTCTTTTCGAGCGGAGTGCTGCTATCGCTCCCATTTGGGAAGCAGCGCTGCACAGCCTGCGTGACGAGACCCACGTTGCGGATATCCGGAATATCGGGCTTCTCGGCGTTGTGGAACTGGCACCCCGGACGGGCGAGCCGGGAGCACGTGGCAATCTTTGCGCGCAGATGTGCTACGAGAATGGCGTTCTCGTCAGAGCTTCGGGCGACATGATTGTCCTGTCTCCACCACTCATCATCGAGGAAGAGCAGATTGAACAGACGATCGATAGCATCCGCCTTGCCGTCAGGCAGATGAATTGAGACCTGCGGATCAGAAAGACGGAGGGCAATCGTGCTGCATCGCCATCACTTTTATATCGACGGGCAATGGGTTCCTCCCACTGAACAGGGACTCATCGACGTAATCAATCCTGCCACCGAGGAAATCGCCGGGACGGTTTCTGCCGGCACCGCAGCCGACGTAGACATGGCGGTCGCTGCTGCACGGCGGGCGTTTGCAACCTATAGCGATGTCAGCCGCGAGGATCGTCTGGATCTGCTCACCCGGATCATTATCCTCTATCGCCAACGCAGCGAAGAGCTGGCCGAGGCGATTTCGACCGAAATGGGGGCGCCTCTCGCTTTCGCACGTGAGCGCCACGTACCGGCCGGGCTTGGTCATCTCCAGCGTGCCATCGATGTTCTGAAAACCTACGAGTTCGACGAGGTGATCAATGCGACCGTGATCGCCCGGGAACCGATCGGGGTCTGCGGTCTTATCACGCCTTGGAACTGGCCCTTGAACCAGATCGCCTGCAAGGTCGGTCCAGCTCTTGCGGCCGGATGCACCATGATACTCAAGCCGAGTGAAGTTGCCCCGTTCTCCGCAGCGATATTTGCGGAGATTTTGCACGATGCAGGCGTCCCGGCAGGAGTGTTCAACTTGATCAACGGCGACGGTCCTCATGTAGGGCAGGCCCTTGCAAGCCACTCAGATGTGGACATGGTGTCCTTCACCGGCTCGACCCGCGCCGGAACCCTCGTCGCGAAGGCGGCCGCCGATACGGTCAAACGCGTTCATCAGGAACTCGGTGGTAAGTCGCCGAATATTCTGCTCGAGAACGCGGATTTTGAAGCAGCCGTCACGCATGGTGTTCGGGCCTGCTTTGCGAATAGTGGGCAATCCTGCAACGCGCCCACGCGCCTCCTCGTCCCGTTCAACCGTCGGAACGAAGTCGCAGCGATCGCAAAACGCATCGCCGAGGAGACGATCGTGGGCGACCCACGCTCCCCATCCACTACCATCGGTCCCGTGGTGAGCCAAATCCAATTCGCACGAATCCAGAGCCTGATCGAAGCAGGAATCAAGGAAGGAGCGACCCTTGTGGCAGGTGGCCCCGGGCGCCCGGCCGGATTTGATCGCGGCTATTACGTGCGGCCGACCGTGTTCGCGGATGTGCGGAATGACATGAGCATCGCGCGAGAGGAAATCTTCGGACCTGTCCTGTCGATTATGCCTTACAAGGATGAGGAAGATGCGATCCGGATCGCCAATGACACGGTCTATGGTCTCTCGAGTTACGTGACATCAGGCGATATTGAACGAGCGCGCCGGGTGGCGCGTCGCATCCGAGCCGGCATGGTCCATCTGAACGGCTTCCGGGGTGATAATGCGGCCGCTTTCGGCGGCTATAAACAATCGGGCAATGGGCGCGAATGGGGACGGTTCGGTTTCGAAGAGTTTCTCGAAACCAAATCGATGTTCGGGTACCTGCCGCAAACGATCTAAGCGGGGCGCTTGGTGGATTGTTCAGCGTTATGACGGAAAAAATCTCATCGTTTGCCGCTTGTGGCAGGGCACATGGCCTTAGCTACTTCCCGAGCCTGATCGAAGTCGCTGAGATCTTTGCTCTCAGAGATTGATCGCATTCTGATCAATAAGAAGGTCGAAATTGCAGCGTAGCATAGACCTGTCTGGCTGACCCTACTCAGGATTAAACATCCCAATACTTCTGAGTTACAATACTTGAATGGCGCCTTTTAGAGAAAGAACCAGAGAAACATTTAAGACGATGGTTTCAGGAGAGGGAAAGCGCGAAGAAGGGAACCTTTAGAGCTATGGATGTGGAGACTCCATTCATGCCAATCCTCAATGACCCCGTCGTACTCTCGTTGCAGCTCGCTCACTGCTATTAATGCCTGGAGCTTTGCACTCTCAAGGTCAGGGACTTCTACTCCCTCATCATCGATCAATTCTTCATGGTGGTTTAATAGATGGAAGTAGCACCGCATCTGTGTTCCTCCAGCCAAAATCGGCGGCGGAATGTGACTGGGAATTCGTGGCCGAATTGTGAATGAATGGCTGCTCTAGGGGATTATCCCTCTTCCGCAGATACCTTGGAGGAAGGCTGTTTCATTTCAACATCGGGGATGAATTGTCTGTCCTCATCTTGTCCAGTTCTGCAACACGCCTTTGCTTGCTCCGGTAGCCCTCTTGTACGGCTCTCAGAACCGCTCCACGTACCTGACCCGACGAGGGGATCCATGCTCGATATCGTCACGGATAATTGGGATGAAGACTAACTCGCGTTTTTCCAGGTTCCGAGAAGCATCGCAAGGAACCTTTCAGCAGCCGGAGCAAGGCGACCGCCGCGCCGCCTGACGACGCCAATGGTGCGAGACACCTCCGGGTTTCCGATTGGACGCGTGACAATGATCGGGTGTTCATCCTGCGGCGTGGCGAGCCGCGGCAGGACGGAGATCCCGAGACCCGCCTCTACCAGCCCCAGGGATGTCGAGAGGTGGGTTACCTCGTAGGACCAGCTCAGGTGCACTCCGGCGCGGACAAGGGCTGCATCCAGCATGATGCGATTGCCACTCGTCCTGCTCACGGCCACAAGCGGTTGCCCCTCAAGATCCGACCATGTCAGCGACGCTCGCTCAGCCAACGGGTGATCGCGCCGGCAAGCAAGTACAAACGGATCCTCCAGCAATGGTTCGAACGACAGTTCGGGATCGGAGCCGCCCAGGAGATTGATACCGAACTCGACCTCTCCACGGGCCACGCTCTCCAATCCCTCATTCGCCGATAGGTCCAGGATCCTGAAACGAATGTTCGGATACTGCTCCTTGAAGCGAGCGATGACTGACGGGAGAAAGTAGAACGCGGCCGTGGGGACACATGCGAGAGTGATCTGCCCTCCCCGCTGCTGGCCAAGCTCCCTCATGGCGAACAGGGAGGAATCGAATTCATCAAGCATCCGCCGCACGAGCGGCAGGAACTCCCGACCGACGGTGGTCAGGGCCACGCGCCGGGTCGTACGCTCCAGGAGCGCAGCCCCAACAGCAGCCTCAAGTCTCTGGATACGGCGGCTCAGGGCCGGCTGAGACAGGTTCAGCGCCTCAGCCGCCCGGTGGAACCCCTCAAGGTCCACAACGGCAACGAAGGCGCGCAGGTCAAGGGCTTCGAAATTGATGCTCATCACGCATCAATAACACCGATCTTTGCATTTCACAGCATTTTCAATATTTGAGATTGATCGGCGGCAAAGAAATTTCACCCGGACCTGCCGCTGTGTCAGTCTCGCTCGCCACATCGAAGAAGAGTTCCTTCCAGATCCCATGTGTGCTCATGCGGGGTGGGACATCGCGGGGGCCGTTCTTCCTCGAGGAGGATCTTCCCGTTGACCCGGAAGAGCGGGATCGCTTCCTGCTTGCCGCCATGGGTTCGCCCCATGTGCTCCAGGTGAACGGCATTGGTGGCGGCAATCCGATGACCAGCAAGGTCGCGATCGTTGCCCCCTCGTCCCGGCCGGGTGCGGACGTCGATTATCTGTTCGCGCAGGTCGCGACCGACCGGGCCTTTGTGGATTTCAGCCCGAATTGCGGCAACATGCTGTCGGCCGTGGGTCCCTTCGCCATCGAGGCCGGACTAGTGCCGGCCCAGGTCGGCGAGACGACCGTCCGAATCTTCAACCGCAATACCGCAACCACTGTCGAAGCCGTGGTCAAGACCCCTGCGGGCGTCGTGGACTACGAGGGAGAAACGGCGATTGACGGTGTGCCCGGCACCGCCGCACCAGTGAAGCTAACCTTCCTGGATGCTGTCGGCTCCAAGACAGGAGCATTTCTGCCGACCGGGCACGTCCGCGAATTCATCGACAACACTCCTGTGACGCTCATCGACTACGCCATACCGATGGTGCTCCTGCGCGCAGGCGATCTCTGCATGTCCGGAGACGAAACTCCCGACGAGCTTGAAGCCAACAAGAGTCTCCTGGCTCGTCTTGAAACCATTCGCCTGGAGGCCGGCCTTCGCATGGGCCTCGGAGACGTCTCGGGCAGCGTCGTTCCCAAGGTCGGGATCCTGTCCAGCGCACGTCACGGCGGCACGATCACTTCACGCTACTTCATGAATTCGAAGCGCTGCCACAAGGGGCACGCGGTCACAGGCGCATTGTGCATCGCCGCGGCATGCCGGTTGCCGGGAAGCGTCGCACATGACCTAGCCGCTTCCGAACTTTCGTCATTGGTGAATCTCGAACACCCGAGCGGTCGGATCGAGATCGACCTGAGCATCGACGCTTCAGGCCAGATCGCGCGGGCAAGTCTTGTCCGCACCGCCCGCAGAATCTTCGAGGGGAAGATCATCGTCCCAGCAAGCGCTGTCATTGCGCCGCTGGAAGGGATACAACAAAGAGGAGAAAACGCTCATGACCATCACACGCCGACTGCTCTGCTGCGCCGCCCTGGCCACGTTGACCGCGATCACATCGCCTCTTAGCGGCGCCCTCGCGCAGGATGCATTCCCGTCCCGCCCGATGAAACTCGTCGTCCCCTATGCCGCTGGCGGCGGGACGGATGCGATCGCTCGCCTTGTCGCTCAAGGTGTCGGCGAAAAGCTTGGACAGAGCTTGGTCGTTGAGAACAACGGGTCGGCCGGCGGCAATATCGCCACTCAGCAGGCAGCGAATGCCGCGCCGGATGGTTACACCGTCCTGATGGCGAACCAGGGCCCGATGGTGGTCAACCCGCACCTGTTCAAGAATGTCAAGATCGATCCTCTGACGGCCTTTGATCCGCTGACCTTGATTACGGCGGCTCCACTCGTTGTGATCGTGCCGAAGAACTCGCCTTACAAGACGGTCAAGGAGTTGATCGAATACGCCCAGAAGAACCCTGGCAAGCTGACCTATGGGTCGGCCGGCAATGGCTCGGCAAGCCATCTGGCTACGGTCCTGCTTGCTCAGGAAGCGAAGTTCGAGGCGGTCCACGTCCCCTACAAGGGGGCCGGCCCAGCGCTGAACGACTTCCTCGGCGGCCGCATGGATTTCATGGTGACGACAGTCCCGTCCGTCCTCGGACTGATCGAGAGTTCGGATGCCCGCGTTCTAGCGGTGACCTCCAAGACCCGGGCCAAGAAATTCCCGGACGTGCCCTCCGTCGCGGAGAGCGGTTGGCCGACTTACGAGGCTACCGCTTGGTATGGCTTCGCCGTGCCTAAGGGGACGCCGAAGGACATCGCCGACAAAATCCGAACCGCAACAATTGAGACGATCAAGAACGGCGTCGTGCGCGAGCGACTGGAGAATGAGGGTGCCGAGCCGATCGGCAACAGCCCGGAGGCGTTCGCCGCCATGATGAAGTCGGAATCCGCGCGCTGGGCTGACATCATCGGGAAGGCCTCCATCGCCACGAACTGATCCATCGGTGTCATAGATCCCACCCCGGTCGCTTCCCCATCGAAGCCACCGGGGTGGACTTCTGCAGGTGCCATTTCGCCTGATGTTCCCGGCGACCCTGATGTTATGCGGCATCGTCTCGATCAACTCGCTGCCTACTAACGTGATGTTCATCGGCCAGTTCGCCGTCGTTGCGATCCTGCCTGTGATCGCCCTATTGCCCACCATCCGCAAGGAATGCGACGAGGTATTCGTGGGCGACTGAGCCGAGGCGAGTAGAAATGTACTCACCATCGGCATGCCCCGGCTTCCCTCCATTGCCTGTACGGGTTCCTTCCGGCATCCTCCGGGAGACCGCGGCGTTGGCTGCCATGAAGCATTGTAGGACGAGCAAGCATCATCGAGGGAAACGAGGCATGACGTCGGAAGAGATGCAAGCACGCCTGCCGGTCATCCGGACGATTGCCATGCCATCCGATACGAATCCGGCAGGCGACATTTTCGGCGGCTGGCTGATGTCCCAGATGGATCTCGCGGCCGGGAACGCCGCCGCCCGACGCGCTCGGGGTCGCTGCGTCACCGTCGCGGTGGACGGTATGGCCTTCCATTCTCCTGTCCATGTCGGCGACGAGGTCTCGGTCTATGCCGAGCTAATCTCGACGGGCCGAACCTCCATGAAGTTTCAGGTGGAAGCCTGGCGCCGCTCACGGGACGGGGATGAGCAGATCAAGGTGACCGAGGCGATCTTCACCTTCGTCGCTATCGACAGCGGATCCCGCCCCCGCCCGTTGCCACCTGGGTGAGCGCGGACGGCTGCTCACGTGCGTGGCTGACATTGTGACCTCTCCAAATCCGGCGCCCCGAACGTCCGCGCGTGCGTACTCCTCACCATCTGCGATTTTTGTATGTGAGGCCGCGTCAGCGTAAGACGCATGAGAAGTAGCCGGAGCAGTAATCACTCCGTGCTCCTCTACAAGGCGAGCGGCGAGCGCCGGTATGATCCTGGCAGACTCGGCTTCCACCGTCTGCATGAGAAAATTCTCATAGAGTGTCAGCTGGCCATGAGACTTGCGGGCCAAAGTAGGTGAGCCGGACCGCCTCTCCAGTCCGGACGAGCGGGACGGCAACGCTGCCGTTCGCCCAAATGGGAAAGCGCTTCATTCTTGACTGGCTGACCGTGGTATGTATTTTGGTCTGACCAAGGTAAGATGAATGACCGCTGATCTGGAAATCACGCGGATTAGGGAGAGTGGCGGCAAGGGGTTTGAGAAGGTCTTCGCCTTCTTGCGCGAGCGGTTGCTTGCAGGCTCATTGCGACCGGGCGACCGGCTTATCCCTGAACGCGATCTCGCTGCGCAGCTCGGTGTCAGCCGACCGATCCTGCGTGAGGCGCTGCGCGCGCTAACGGTCCTCGGAGTCGTAGAAATCCGCGACCGCGTCGGAACAATCGTTCGCCGTCCCGACCTCTCCGTCCTCAACGATTTCTTCACATTCGCCTTCGCGCAGCAATCGGAGGTCATCGACGACGTGATGCAGGCACGCATCGCGATCGAGTGCCAAGCCGCCCGGCTTGCCGCCGAGCGAGCGACAGTGTCCGATTTCGAGAGGCTGCAACAAGCGCTCGCGCGCATCGCTGAGACGATCGACGATGCCGATGCCGGCGGTGTGGCCGATTTCGAATTTCATCGCGCAGTCGTGCTGGCGGGAAAATCCGAGACACTCATCGTCCTACACGATTCCATGTCCGGGATCCTGATGCGCTCCCACCAGGGGCGGAGAGAACTTCTTCAGGTCTTCGATACAATGAAAACCTACCTGATCGAGGATCATCGCCGCATCTTCGACGCCATCGTAGGGCGCGATCCAGAGCATGCGGAAAAGGTCATGCGCGAGCATTTCGCGATCGGCGACGATTTCCGCCGTCGTGCAGCAATCGGTGCACCCGGTTCCCGGAGCGCCTCGTGACAACACAACAAGAACGAGATGCCATGATGGAGCGAAATGACCACAAGGGAACAGTCGGCTTTGCAGGCCTGGGGACGATGGGGCGCGAAATGGCGCTCAATCTGCTCAAGGCGGGCTATGCCGTACGCGCCTACGACGTCCGTAAGGAAGCGGTGGATGAGCTCCTTCCCCATGGTGCTATGGGAGCCGAAAGCCTCACCGATGCCGTGCGCGACGCGGATATCGTCATTTCCATGCTTCCCGACACCCCGCAGGTCGAAGAGATCGTCTATGGCGAAGGCGGCCTTCTGACCTCGCCGCCACGGGGCCGGCTCGTCGTCGACATGAGCACGATCTCGCCGGTCGCTGTCCGGCGCATGCACGCCGATCTCAAGGCCGCAGGCGTGGCGTTCCTCGACGCGCCCGTGTCCGGCGGCCCCGTCGGCGCGAAAAACGCCTCCCTTTCGATCATGGTCGGAGGCGACAAAGATGCCTTCCTGTCCGCTGAGCCGTATTTCCGCGCCATGGGCACAACGATCACCCATGTGAGCGAGGCGGGAGCCGGGCAGACGGTCAAACTCTGCAACCAGCTTATTTGCGCCATCAACCTCCAGGCAATCTGCGAAGCGCTTGCTCTTGGACGCGCCTCCGGCGTGGATCTTGAACAGCTCCGCAATGTGCTTCTCGGCGGTTCGGCCGCATCATGGATGCTCGACAAGCTGGGTCCGGCCATGATCGCCGGTGATGCTTCCGCCGGGTTCCGCATCGACCTGATGCTCAAGGACCTGCGTCTCGTGCAGGAGCAGGCACTTTCGCTTTCTGTCCCGTTGCCGGGAACGGCGCTGGTGACGAGCCAGTATGTCGAGGCGCGCGCGCATGGCGAGGGCACGAACGGCAATCAGGCTCTTTTCCGCGTCTATGACCGGATGACCAACCAGACGGCTGCATGACGAGAGACGGATAGGCATGAACCTCAATCTGGACTTCGCCGCCATCCTCGAACGATGGCCGACTTTCTTCGATGGGGCCATACTCACCCTTCAACTCGCCTTCATCGCAACCGTGCTGGGCACGGCCATCGGGGTTCTCGGCGCCATAGGCCGACGCAGCCGCCATCCGTTCGTTTCGCGGATTTGCGGCATCTATGTCGAAGCGATCCGGAACACACCGCTCCTGGTCCAGATCTTCCTCGTCTATTTCGGCCTTGCCAGCCTGGGACTGAAGTTCTCCGCTTTCGTCGTCGCGGCGGCAGCTCTGACGATCAATGTCGGCGCCTATACGACCGAGATCATCCGCGCAGGCTTCGACTCCATTCCCCGTGGACAGATCGAGGCTGCCGAAGGTCTCGCACTCTCCCGTGCCCATATCTACTGGCACGTCGTCATGTGGCCCGCGATCGAGAAGGTTTATCCGTCTCTGACGAGCCAGTTCGTGCTGCTGATGCTCGCCTCATCGGTGACATCGCAGATCTCGGCGGAAGAGCTGACGGCGGTTGCGAACTACGTGCAGTCAGACACCTACCGTGCCTTCGAGACCTATATCCTCGTCGCGCTGGTTTACATCGTTCTGTCGCTGATCATGCGCGCCGGGTTCTGGCTGCTCGGTCTTGTCATCTTCCCGCGTCGTCGACGCCTCGGCACCCCCTTGTGAGGAGGAAAAGATGGGCGGCTCCCTAAATGCCAATCACCTGATGTTCTTGGGCTATGGAGCTCTGTGGACCATCGGCCTGTCGCTCATCGGGCTGGTCGGGGGTGGAATTGCGGGCTTCATTATTGCCCTCTGCCGCATCTCGCCGAACAGGATCGTAAGGCTTCTCAGCGCCGGCTATGTGCAGCTCATCCAGGGCACACCGCTGCTCGTCATCATGTTCCTGACCTATTTCGGCTTGCCGACGCTCGGCGTGACTGTCTCTCCGCTGACAGCGGCCGGTGCGTCGCTCACGATCTATGTCGGCGCATATCTCGGCGAGATCTGGCGCGGCAGCATCCAATCCGTTCCGCGACCGCAATGGGAAGCCGCAGAAGGGCTTGCTCTAAGCCGCTCCCAGCGAATGATGAAGGTGATCCTGCCGCAGGCGATCCGGATCGCGACACCTCCGACTGTCGGATTCATGGTTCAGATCATCAAGAACACCTCGCTGGCATCAGTAGTCGGCTTCGTGGAACTCGCTCGCTCCGGGCAGATCATCAACAACTCCCTCTTTGAGCCATTTCTGATTTACACCATCATCGCGGCGATCTATTTCGCCCTCTGCTATCCGATATCGCGCATCAGCCGCCGCCTGGAGATGCGCAGCGGCCCTGCCCGCCTCTCACTCGGGACTGCCTGACATGCACAGAATTTTGAATGCAGCAACCCAGTTGCCGGTCGTTTCCCTTAAGCACGTGCACAAGAGCTTCGGCTCACTCAAGGTGCTCGATGGTGTCAGTTTCGAGGTCGACCGTGGCGAAGTTCTCGTCATCATCGGCCGCAGCGGGTCCGGCAAGAGCACAGCTCTTCGGTGCATTGATCGCTTCGAGACGATCGACAGTGGCGAGATTGTCGTGTGTGGCCACCGCGTCAGTGACCCGAAGCTCGATTTGAGAGCTCTGCGTCAGGACGTCGGTATCGTGTTCCAGAGCTACAATCTGTTTCCGCACCTGACCATCGAAGAGAACATCACACTCGCTCCCTGCTCCGTGAAGGGAATCTCGAAGGCTCAGGCGAAAGAGCAGGCGCGACAAGTCCTTGCCCAGGTCGGCCTGGAAGACAAGCTCCACCAATATCCCGAACAGCTCTCCGGCGGACAGCAGCAGCGCGCGGCGATTGCCCGCTCGCTTGCCATGCAGCCCAAGGTCATGCTGTTCGACGAAGTGACCTCAGCCCTCGATCCGGAACTGACCGGCGAGGTCCTGAAAGTCATTGAAGCGCTCGCTGCGGACGGCATGACCATGGTGATGGTCACGCACGAGATGGGATTTGCCAGAGGTATCGCCAATCGGGTGGTGTTCATGCACCGCGGCAAGGTCCATGAGACGGGACCTGCTGCAATCCTGACCTCGCCCGCAACTCCGGAACTCGCCCAGTTCGTTGGCACAGGGCTCTAAACGACAACCAAGATCTAGGGAGACAAACAACGATGATGAAGCGCCCGCTTTCCGCTGCCGCAGTTGCCATGACCTGCATGGTAGCACTCGGCACAACTGCAGCTCACGCCGACCTTCTCGACGATATCATGAAGGCGAAGAAGATCCGCATCGCGACCGACATGGCGATCCCACCGTCGGGCATGATGGATGCGAATCTCAAACCGACAGGGTCGGACGTGGAGACCGCTCAGCTTCTCGCGAAGGATCTTGGGCTTGAACTCGAGTTCGTGCAGACCACGGGCGCGACCCGTATCCCGAATATCCAAACCAACAAGGCGGATATCATCATCTCGACCCTCTCGGTCACACCGGAGCGCGCCAAGGTGATTGACTTCAGCAAGGCCTATGCAGCGCTGCAATCCGTTGTCGCGTGCCTGAAGACCGTTGAAGCGAAAAGCTGGGATGACCTGAAAGGCAAGACCATTGCCGTCTCCCGCGGCACGACGCAGGATACAGAGCTGTCGAACATGAAGGATCGGAACCTCACTCTTGCTCGCTTCGATGACGATGCCACGATGGTGACGGCCGCCGTATCCGGACAGGCAGACTGCGTCGCAACTTCGGCAACGATCGCGAACCAGATCGGCGTGAAGAACCCGGCCCGCACGTTCGAACCGAAGGTTCTCATTCGCACATTCGATCTCGCTATCGGCGTGCGCAAGGGTGAGCCGCGCCTGGTCGAGAAGCTCAATGAATGGATCTCGACCAACCTGAAGAATGGCAAGCTGAACGAGATCTACAAGAAGTTCCATGGCAGCGAGCTCCCGCAGGAAATGCGAAGCTGAGCCTGGAGGAATTCGGGTGGTGCTCCGGCACCACCCGATCTGTAATCACGAAAGAAAGGTTTTTCAATGCGCGTCGTAGTCGGGTCTGATCACGCTGGGTGGCCCCTCAAGAATGCAGTGGTCGAGCACGTACGCTCGCTCGGACATGAGGTCATCGATGTAGGATCTTTCGATGACAAACCTGTCGACTTTCCAGACATCGCCCGCGCATTGACCCAGAAAGTCAAATCTGGCGAGGCCGAGCGCGGCATCATGGTGTGTGGCACGGGCGTCGGTGCATCGATCGCTGCCAACAAGATCAAGGGCATTCGCGCTGCTGTTTGCCATGACATCCACTCCGCGCATCAGTCTGTCGAGCATGACGACGTCAACGTGATGTGCATCGGCGCCAAGATTGTCGGGTCCTGGCTCGCACAGGATCTCGTCTCGTCCTACCTGTCGGCGGAATTCTCGACCGATGAGGACTGCCGGCGTCGCGTGGAAAAGCTCCACGCTATGGATGCCGAGGGCTGAGACTGAACGATTTGAGAAAGGGAGCGCGTGCAATATGATCATTGTGTTTGGTTCGATCAACATTGATCTTGTTGCCCGCGTATCCTCGATCCCGCGTCCTGGCGAAACTGTCCTCTCTCCAGGCTACGAAACCTTGTTCGGCGGCAAGGGCGCGAACCAGGCGATCGCTGCTGCGCGGGCATCTTTGCCTCACCGAGTCGCAATGACAGCCTGCGTCGGGGAGGATGCTTTCGGCCAATCTGCACGCGACAACCTCGTTCGCAACGATGTCGTGGCTGATCTCGTCGTCGACAGCGCTGAGCCGACTGGATGCGCTTTCATCACCGTCGATGAGCGCGGCGAGAATGCGATCACCGTCGCCAGCGGGGCCAATGCCTCACTGAGTGAGGCTACGCTTCGCGGCTTCGAGACGAATGCCGCGACAGTTGCAGTCTTCCAAACGGAAGTCCCCTTTCCGGCGTCTCTCAACGTTGCTCGGCAAGTGCGGGCGGCAGGCGGGCGCGTCATTTGGAACTTCGCACCGGCGCCGACGGCATTCTCGACGAGAGATCTCTCGGATCTCATCGACGAGACTGACATCTTCGTCGTCAACGAGCACGAAGCCATCACCGCAGCCAAGCTTCTCGGCTGCGAGACCAACCGCTTCGAGGATGCTGGAGCCTATCTGTCGAGAAGCGGCTGCACTTGCGTCGTCACGGCGGGCGCCCGGGGCGCCTTTGCGTTTCACTCCGATGGGCGCAGCGAGGTTGTCGAAGCACCGCCGATACAGCCTGTCGACACGACTGGGGCCGGTGACACCTTCGTCGGAATCCTGGCCAGCGGGCTCGACGAAGCTTTGTCTTTCACCAAGGCTCTTCAACGAGCCTGCTACGGCGCGTCGCTGGCTTGCCTTGCCCATGGCGCTCAGGCCGGTATGCCGACACGCGAGCAACTCAGAGTGATCTGAAAGGATTGAGCTGCTTCCATTTGCATGGAATCAGCTCTCTTCTTTGGTTGCCGCATTCTTTTGACGGCAAACCGGATCCACTTCGCCGAAAAATGCTCTAGGCTCCATCAGAACAGGATTGGTCAGTTCAATCGACCCCCACGCCCCGTGTCAGTGATATCCTAACAGGATGCGGTTAGTTTAGAGTTCTGTCCATCCGGATCAGAAGCACTCTTCGACAGGCCGGTCCACCCATATGTCATGAAGCGCCTGCTTCCGGCAAATGAGACCACTTCACGCGGATGAGACAATCGTCCGCAAATTTCCGACATAGGCTCTATGGAATGGCCAGCTTCCTTGATGAGTTGGATTCAGGGCTATCGAGCCGTGCCTATGGATGCCCCAAACCGTCTTACAAATCCACAATGACCGCTGCATCAAGCCGATGGGTGTTTCCCTGAACGGACAATCGACCGGCATTAAGATTGCAGTCCTGAGATACATTCGGGCGATGGTGGGCGTTCATTCCTCATGGCCGAGTGCAACTCCTTATCGAGGGACAGATCAATTTCCTAGTAGTGCTCCGTCGATTGTGGCGGCACTCCCAAGGGCACACAAAAACCACACAGGAACGGTAGCGTTTAGCAAAGGCGTTGCGAATCAAAAACGTAGAAAAGAACGTCAGGCTGGGAGAATATATCGTGAAGTCCGGTCATCAGTTGGCGTCTCTCAGACCCGAGGCGAGCAATTGTGCCTATAATCTGTTCGGTAACAGCCAGCGTCCTGAGATACTCTGTGCCGTCCGCGAAGACTACCCGATTCCGAGTTTTATCACTTCCGAGCAGTGGGTTTATGTAGGCTCTCTTCGCTCCGATGATGCTCGACCGCCAGGCTTCGATAATCGAGCGGCCGCCACGGGCGTGCTGTTCAATGGCTTTCACCTGTTCCAGGTCACGGCCGGGCATTGGATAGCAAAGATCGCACGACAGAGCTTTGTGTCCGGAACGGATTCCTCCCGCGAGACCAATATCGGCCTACCCATTCGCCAGCATGTTAAGAAGGCATTGCTGCGCCTCGTGGCAAAGCAGAGCAGCCCCGATCAGGTGATCGAGTACGTCAGTCGTTCCACGGCAGGTCAGAAATCCGCCGAGACGCAGTATGTCGACCTCCTCGCGGCTCTCCCCTTTGCTGTCTACACGACAGACGTGACAGGACGCATCACCTTCTACAACGAGGCTGCCGTGGCGTTGTGGGGACGGCGTCCGGTGCTGGGGCGGGACCGCTGGTGCGGATCATGGCACATCTATTCACTCAATGGCACACCACTGCCGCATGATCGTTGCCCGATGGCCGTGGCGATCCGTGAGGATAGGAGGGTCCGGGGCGTGACAGCAATTGCAGAGCGACCCGACGGTACACGAGTTCACTTCAAGCCGTTCCCTACCCCCTTGCATGATACGAATGACAACCTTGTTGGTGCAGTTAACGTGCTGCTCGATCTTGGTGCCGCGTAAGTGTCTAGAAGCATGAAACCGTTTTCACTTCGCAGTGGCTATCTTGAAGCTTGAATCAGAAGTCAGGTGCACAGGAAGTCATCCCTCACATGAAGCGGATGACGGCATACATATCGAGCAACACTCACCAGCATGTTTCCGAATTAATCCAGGCATGTTTCCGAATTAATCCAGGGCTTGCTACAAAATCTCGAATTGTAAGCAGATTCTAACGTCAAATAAGGAATAATCACCGCCGGCCGGGATGACCACTCCGTTCGGAAAGAGCGGCACTGATCTGTTCGACCAGTTCTGCGATGAGCCCCGTGCTCTCCCAGGCATAGATGGAAACCATGATCGGAGCTTCGTCGCCGAATGGTGCATAGGGCCTGACGTGACGCCCGAGCGTCGTAGCGACCGGGAGAAGCGTTATGCCGAGACCGCCTTCGACGGCGACGAGCACATTGTTGAGACTGCTGCCTGAAAAGGCGATGTACCAATGGCGGCGCTCACGCTCGATGCGTTCGAACATGGATTCGCGATAAAGGCCGCCGGGAGGGAAGGTCACAAGGGGGACCGGGTCCGGCCAGGCATCCGGAGCATCCCTGCTCTCGAACCAGCCCGTCGCCTCGGGGAAGCTCGCCCGGCAATCGTTGCTGGGTGCCGGCTCCTTGACGACGACGATATCGAACTCGCCGCCGCGGTAGCGCCGGGTCAGGTCGCGGCTCAGCCCGGCGCTGACATCCAGACGGATCTCCTGGTGGCGCTTGGAGAACTCGCCGAAAAGCCGCGCCATGGGGCGGCTGAAGACGTCCTCCGGCAGCCCGATATGAATGGGCGTCGTGCCGGCCGGGTTGCTCAAGGCCGCCGTCGCCTCTTGTTGAAGCGTCACGATCCGACGGGCATATCCGAGGAGGCGCTCCCCAGCAGCCGACGGCCTGATGGGGCGAGCCTCCCGATCCACGAGGGTCTGCCCGACCGCTTCCTCGAGCCGGGCCAGCTGCTGGCTCAAGGTCGACTGGGTCATGTGCAGGCGCTCGGCCGCTCGGGTGAAGCCCCCGGCTTCGACGATTGCAATGAAGGCTCGCAATAGACGTGGGTCGAGCATCGGCTCCCTCGGCGGCGCGGCATTTGCCATTCAAGAAATCAATAGCAACAATCCAAACATTTAATTTCCAGATAAGACAGGCTGGTACTATCCTCCGGACATTGCAGCAAGGAATTTTGGCGGCCCGAGCGGATCTCCTCGAGAAGGAGCGACGACCGGCAGTCTTGTAACGGCCGAGCCGGGACTGGGCTGCTGACGCTGGTTCAAATGCCGCCGACCATCTCGACGACAAGCAGAGAGGAGCGCCCCGTGCAAAGTGCAAACCACCAGAGCCGCAGAGCCTTTCTTCGCCATTCCGGCGGGCTGGCAGCCGCGTCCACGATATTGGGCTTGAGCGGCGCGCAGGCTGGGGCCCCGGAGGCCACGGCCAATACAGATAAATCCCGTCAGCAGATCATGACCCTTACCGACAGCCATTACTATTTGACCGATGTGCGCCTCGAAGAAGGCTTCGAGCGTGAGGGCGAAGTGGTGGTCGGCACCCGGACCGGAATCCACACCCTGGAAATTCAGAACGGTCGCATCAAGGCGGTGCACGGCGCGGATGCCGCATTGAATGCAGCACTGCCGCGCTACAAGGCGGAGGGGAAGCTGCTTCTGCCCGCGTTCCGGGACATGCATATCCACCTCGACAAGACATTCTATGGCGGCCCGTGGCAGGCTCCCCTGCCCCGTCAGGGCAAGACCATCATGGACATGATCGCGCGGGAGGAGGTGCTTCTTCCAAAGCTCCTGCCGACCTCTCAGGCCCGTGCGGAAAAGCTGATCGACCTCCTCCTTTCACAGGGCAGCACGGTGGCGCGCAGCCACTGCAACATCGATCCGGTGAGCGGATTGAAAAGCCTGGAGCACCTGCAGCTTGCATTGGCCAATTATCGCGACAGCTTCGAATGCGAGATCGTCGCCTTCCCGCAGCATGGCCTGCTGCATTCCAAGGTCGATGGGCTGATGCGCGAGGCCATGAAGATGGGCGCTCATTATGTCGGTGGTCTGGATCCCACCAATGTCGACGGCGCGATGGAAGCATCGCTGGATGCGATGTTCCAGATCGCGCTCGACCACGACAAGGGCATCGATATCCACATCCATGAAACCAACCCCGCCGGCGTCGCCGCTCTCAAGTATATGGTCGAGACCGTGGAGAAGACGCCGGCTTTGCGCAACCGGCTGACGCTCAGCCACGCCTTCGCCCTTTCCACCCTGCGCCCCGAGGAGCTGAACGAAATGGCCGAGCGCATGGCCACGCAGGGCGTGACCGTGGTGTCGACGGTGCCGATCGGACAGCGGACGATGCCGCTGCCGCAACTGCGTGCAAAGGGGGTCAAGATCATGACCGGCACCGACAGCGTGATCGACCACTGGTCGCCGTTCGGCACCGGCGACATGCTGGAAAAGGCCAATCTGTGCGCGCAGCTTTATGGCGGCAGCGACGAGTTCCGCCTTTCGCGCTCTCTTGCGATTTCCACCGGCGATGTGCTGCCGTTGAGCGACGCTGGCGAGATGGTATGGCCGAAGCCCGGCGACGCGGCCGAATTCGTTCTGGTCGATGCGAACTGTTCGGCCGAGGCTGTTGCGCGACGCTCGCCGAGGCGCGCGACTTTCCATAAGGGGCGCTTGGTTTATGGCGCTGTGGAAAATGTCTGAGGCCTCGATTTTCGCCCGAGACGCTTAGCGCATCGGACCCCAAAGTGGGTCCGATGCGCCTCTCTTTGAAGAGCGTATCTCTCCCGCAGAGGGCTGATCATGCATAAACGTCTCGCCATCTCGCTATTCTTTGCACTCGGTATGATGGGCCATTCGATGACAGCTGTTGGGCAATCGACCGGCGGGAAGGATCTGTTGAACGCCGTCATGAACAAGGATGTCGATGCCGCGCATGTTCAACGCCTCCTGTCACGCCGCATCGACATCGATGCTCGGGATGAATCTGGGCGCACCGCCCTGCTCATCGCGACCCACGGTAACAGGATCGAGATCGCAAGGGCGTTGATCGAGGCTGGAGCCGACGTCAACGCGAAGGATCGGATCAACGACAGTCCCTATCTGTATGCCGGAGCGTGCGGCCATCTCGAGATCCTCAAGATGGCGCTCGCGCACGGCGCCGATCTCAAGAGCACCAATCGCTATGGTGGCACCGCTCTCATTCCGGCAGCGGAGCGTGGACATGTCGACACTGTCCGAACCTTGATCGAGGCCGGCGTCGATGTCGATCACGTCAACAATCTCGGTTGGACGGCTTTGCTAGAGGCCATCATCCTAGGCGATGGGGGCGAACGCCACCAGCAGATCGTCAACCTGTTGGTAAAGGCAGGTGCCGACGTCAACTTAGCAGACCGGGATGGCGTGAAGCCGCTGCAGCACGCACGCAGCCGCGGCTACAGGGAGATCGAAGCGGTCCTCGTCGAGGCCGGTGCCACATGAGCCTTATCGGCGGGTCCATAAAGTAAACGAGCCCCCAACCTAGAGCATTGGACCCAAAAGTGGAATCCACTTTTGGGATCAATTCCAATGCTCCCTCCTATAAGTAGCGCATCGTTCGGCGCGGAAAACCGGATCCACTTTTCCGCACGATGCGCTAGAAGGTACGTTCACTCGCAACACCAAAATAACAGAGCCCATCACCGGGTTTCGCGTTCTCGTTGGGAAAGATGATAAAGCCCGCACGCGGTGCGATGACTATTTCCCCATTAGCCCGCATAATCAGGGCCTGTCCCGCTCCGACGGTATCACCAGTCTTCCACCGGCTCACAAGCCGGTCGCCCTCGACCTCGCAAACAAGGACATCAATGATATGGATGGCTTTGCGCGTGGAAACACATGGCTTGGGTGCGTCGATCAACTGCAAGTGAGCCAGCGCATTCAGGATGGCCTCGTACCCAACCTCGGCGGAGGCAGGGTCATCGTGCGGTCCGCATTCCAGGGTGACACCATATCCACCGGCGAAGCGCATGTATTCCGTAGAGCCGACACCTTCGGCGTTAGTCGGGTTGACGTAGCCGAGGCTCGCTCGCTTTTTGAGAAAACGATCATAGACCTCGAGCCATCCATGGATAACAGTTTCAGTACCGAGACGGACCGCGAGTTCGCCTTCAGCTTGTGCATACCGAAACGGTTCAATGATGCCGAAGTTGTCCGAGGGGCCTGCGAAGACGAAGGGCTCGCCGTCGCCACGGAAAGAGTGGACATCCAGTAGCACGTCGTGCTCCCGGAGCAGAGTGCAAATTCTATTGCCGACCCTGTCCTCGTAGTCCTCCGGCACGGGCTTATCACGCAGATCTCGGTTGAGATTGCGGTCTCCCTCGCGCGTGCGCTGGCGATAGGCCTTTAGGTTTGCAACCGGAACGAAAGTCACTTCACCTCGGTGGATCTTCAGGCGCCCGGCACGACAGTCGGCGATGGCTCGCAGTATAGCCTGAGGTCCACAGGGTTCGTTCCCATGCACGGCGCCCATAACGATCAGTTTCGGCCCCGGCTGCAGCCCGATGAAACGTACCGTTTCCAACGGATCATCTGGATCTCGCGCCTCGTCGTGCGCTTCTTCCGTGTAGCCGATATCGATGACCATACCAGGCGTCAGGCGGCGGATGAACTCCGTCATCTTCTCCTGCGGTATGCCGATACACCCGGCCGTGCCTTTCATATCGCTTCGCGCCGCATGGATGAACAGCGCGCTGCCGCGTCCGAATTCTGGCGCTGCGTCGTTGAAGCCTATCGGAATGATGACATCGAACAAGCGCTCATCTCGCGAGCGGGAAAGCCTGTCGTCAACACGCTCTTCGCCAATTGCGAAGACGAGGCGGTTGTAGTTTCCACCGCCCTCCTCCCAGATCATCTCGGATGTCAGGGGAACGAAGGGAAAGGCCAGGTCGCGCGGGAAATCAGGCTGCGCAGCGGCGTTGAAGAAGCCGTAGCGCAAGGGGAAAACACCGATCGGCGTCCGCCTGTCCCCTTCCCGCTTGATCGTTGCCTGGACCAGCCCGTCGGATCCGACGGTGCACGGAATGCTCCAGTCGCCGATGCTGAGAATGCCGGACGACGGGCTCTCACCCGATCGGGAGACGCGGACGGAAACTGTCGGGATGTGAGCCATCGGGAAGCATTCCATAGGTGTGTTCTGGCATGTGCTTGGGGGTGAAGAGTTCCCCCACTCTTCGGCAGCGGACGAAATGACCCGGCGCGACCTCGTCCAACTCCGGCGTCGGCGGTGTGCGGCAGATTTCGCGCATGTCCGGACAACGCGGATGGAAGCCGCACCCTGTCGGCGGGTCGAGCGGGTTCGGAATTTCTCCCGTGATCTTCGTGCCGCTTCCTCGCTTGAAAGGATCCGGGATCGCGGCGATCAGGGCACGGGTATAGGGATGCCCTGGATTGCTGAAGATCGTTTCCCAGGAACCGGTCTCGACGATGCGGCCGAGATACATCACCGCCACCCGGTCACTCATGTGCTCGACGACGCCGAGATCATGGCTGATCATGATATAGGAGAGTCCCAGGGTTTCCTTCAGTTCGAGCAGCAGATTGATGATTTGTGCCCGGATGGAGACATCAAGCGCAGAGACCGGCTCATCGAGGATCACGATCTTTGGCTCGAGGATGAGAGCGCGGGCGATGCCGATGCGCTGCCGCTGCCCTCCGGAAAACTCGTGCGGGTAGCGCTCCGCGGATTCCGGCCGTAGCCCCACCCGCTTCAGCATATCGCCGATACGATCATCGATCTCGCTCGCGGACTTGATGCCGTGAACGCGAAGAGGCATCTCAAGCGTCTTCCGAACCGTCTGGCGCGGGTTGAGGGAGGAGTAAGGGTCCTGGAATACCATTTGGGTGATCCGAGCCCGGGCCATACGGTCGAGGCCATCTCCAACCTCGTGACCGTCCACGATGACCCTCCCGCGGGTCGGTTGCTGCAGACCGAGGATTGAAAGCGCAAGCGTGGATTTTCCGCAGCCGGACTCGCCTACGAGACCAAGGCACTCGCCACGCTGCAATTCAAGGTCGACGCCATCGACCGCGTGCAGATGACGTCGCGGCTTGCCCAGGAAGCCTCCCCCCACAGGAAAGTGGACGGCGAGATTCTCGACCCTCAGGATCGTATCGTCCGAAAGATTACTCATGATGATGGCACCGAACGAGGCCGCCATTGGCCAGGCATGTCACATCGGGATCGGCAACCCTGCAGAGATCGGTGGCTGCATAGCAGCGTGGGTTGAAACGGCACCCAGCCGGAAACGCCGCCACGGGCGGGACGACGCCCGCAATCTCCTTGAGTCGCTGCCGTCCATATTTCGCGCGTGCGCCGAGCAGTGGAAGAGACGCGACGAGCCCACTCGTGTAGGGATGGCTCGGACTTTGAAACACCTCATCCGCAAAGCGCTCTTCCACGAGACGCCCGGCATACATGACCCCGACCCGGCGGCACATATTTGCAATCAAACCGAGATCGTGACTGATCATGAGCACGGCCGCGCCCCGAGCGGCAGAGAGTTCGCGTATCAAGTCCAGGATCTCGGCCTGCACCGTGACGTCGAGTGCTGTGGTGGGCTCGTCGGCGAGCAGAAGATCGGGCTCGCACGCCAAGGCAATGGCGATCATCACCCGCTGGCGCATGCCTCCCGACAATTGGTGCGGGTAATCCTTGACCCGCCGCTCGGGAGCAGGCACCCGAACGCTCGCGAGAGCCTCGACGGACAGCCGCTCCGCCTCCTTCCAGGTCGCTCCCTTGTGCAGCACGAACATCTCCGCGATCTGCCTGCCGATCGGCGAGAGTGGGTTAAGCGCCGTCATCGGTTCCTGGAAGATCATCGAGATGCGGTTGCCGCGCAGCTTGCGCATCTCCCCAGGCGAAAGGCTCTGGATCTCCCGGCCATCGAAGCGGATCGTTCCGCCTCCGATGCCGAGCGGATGGCGCAGAAGACCGATCAGGGCAAGCGACGTGATGCTCTTGCCACAGCCGGATTCGCCGACGAGGCCGAAGGTTTCTCCACGCCCGATGGCGAAGGACACATCCTGGACAGCCGGAAATTTCGTGTCACCAACCGTCAGGTCGATCCGAAGGTTCTCGACTTCGAGAAGAGGTTTCCCGCTCATGCGCGTCGTGTCCGCGATTGAGGATCGAGGATGTCCCGCAGTCCGTCGCCGAGCAGATTCAATCCCAAAACCGTGACGAAGATCGCAAGCCCTGGGAAAATGGAGATCCAAGGAGCCGTCGTGATCTGGTCGCGCGCATCGGAGAGCATGCTTCCCCAGCTTGGGAACGGCGGTCGGATTCCGAGGCCCAGGAAGGACAATGCCGCTTCAGCCAGGACCGCTCCGCCCATACCGAGCGTCCCGATGACGATGATCGGTCCGAGCATGTTCGGCAGCAATTGAGTCAACATGATCCGGATGTCGCTGTAACCCAGGACCTTGGCCGCCTGCACGTAGCCCTGGCTCTTCAAGGACAATGCCGACGCCCGCGCGAGACGGCAGGTAAACGACCAGTTCGTAAGCCCCAGCGCGATCAGCAGGCTGGTCAGGCCTGGATTGAGGATCGCCATGATGGAGAGGGCGAAAACCAACGATGGAATCGCCAGCATCATATTGGTCAAGCCGTTGACGAAATCGTCCCACCACCCGCCCCAATAGCCGGCGGAAAGCCCCAGGCACACGCCGATGACGGTATTGATAAGCTGAGAGACGATGCCGACGGTGAGCGAGATACGGGCGCCGTACAGAACACGGCTGTAGATATCGCGACCCTGCGCATCGGTTCCGAACCAGAATTCCGATCCCGGAGGTTCCTCCGCATACATCAGGTTCGCATCCATCACCGGATCGGTATGGGCAAGCCAGGGAGCGAGAAGACCCGTGATCACCACCGTCGAGAAAAGAATGCCGCCGATCAGGAGGTTGGCTCTTATCTTCATGTCGCCACCTCAGCTATACTTGATGCGCGGATCGATGACAGCGCAGAGGACATCGACGAGCGTATTGATAAGGAGAAAGAGCAGGACGATCACCAGAATCGAGCCCTGCACAACAGGAATGTCACGCAAGGTGACGCTGTCGACGAGCAGTGAACCGAGGCCGGGCCAGGAGAACAGCTTCTCGACGACCACGGCCTGCCCGATGACCGTACCGAATTGGAGGCCGATGGTCGTGAGGATAATGACCAGCGCGTTGCGTGTCAGGTGCCAGCGAACGACTTTACTCTCGCTCATGCCTTTCGAGCGCGCCGTGCGCACGAAATCAGCATTCATGATCTCAAGTACGGCCGCCCGGGTCGTCCGGGCCAACAACGCCAGCGGCGCGACGCCGAGGGCAATGGATGGCAGGATGAGATAGCGCAGGTCGCCACCGCCATAGCCGAAGCTCGGAAGCCAGCCCAGCACCAGAGCGAACAGGTACATCAGCATCAGGCCGAGCCAGAATTTTGGCAGAGACAGGCCCGACACGGCGCCGACCATGGAAACGGTGTCGATCCAGCTCCCAGGTCGCAAGGCCGCGATAAAGCCGAGGGGGACGCCGACGATCATAGCAAACAGCATGGCGGCGAATGCGAGTTGCGCCGTCGGCCACAAGCGTTCGGCGATGACGCTCGCGACGGGCTGCCTAGTGCGGAAGGAGGTGCCGAGATCAAAGGTTGCGAGCTGGGCAGCGTACTTGCCGAACCGGACATAGACCGGATCGTTAAGTCCGAATTCCTTGTTCATGCGCGCCATGACCTCGGCATCCAGCACACTGCGGCCGTCGTCGCTCATGCTCGACGCGAAGGTTCCTGGAATGACGCTGAACATCACGAAGACGAGAGCCGCCACGGCCAGAATGATGGGCAATGTCTGCAGCAGACGCCGCACGATGAAGGAGAGCATTCAAAACTCCACCTGACGCCCCACGAGAAACCCGGGAGCGTCAGGAACTGCATTTCAGAAGTGAGCGTCAGCTCAAACGCAGCTTACTTGGCGGCAGGCGACGATGCGTCGACCCACATGTCCTCATAGTTCTGGATCGCCAGCTCCGTCGCGTTCGGCTGCAGCCCCTTGAGCCAGGGCTGATAGGACATGACGGCCTTGTTATAGTTGAACCACCACATCGGGACTTCCTCGCGGAGGATCGCATTCGCCTTCTTCAGATTATCGAGCCTTTTGGCCTGATCGTCCGTCGCTGCAGCTTCATCGAGTAACTTGTCGAACTCGGCATTCTTGAACTGCGTGTAGTTGCAGGCCGTCTGCGGTGTCGCCGAGTGGAAGCACTTGAGCGAGGTCAGCGGATCCGGCCCGGAAGTGTTCGACCAGATGAAGGCCTGATAGTTGCCGCTGCGCGCGACTTCAGACAGAACAGTTCCCTCGACAGGCTTGATCTTGACCTTGATGCCCACCTTTTCCAGCATCGGGATCACCGCCTCGACGATGGGAATACCCCAGCTCTCATTGGAGGTCGCAGTCCACTCGAACTCGAAACCTTCCGCATATCCCGCCTCGGCGAGAAGCTTCTTCGCCTTCTCAGGATCATAGGCGTAGGGCTTCATATCCTTGTCGTAGGCGGGAGAGGATATCGGAAGCCAGCTGGTTGCGCGGTAGGCCTTGTCCTTCACAAGACGCTTGATGATGAGATCGGCATCGATGGCATGGTTGATGGCTTGGCGAACGCGCTTGTCCGAGAAGGGCTTGAAGTTCGGATTCATGCCCATGACACGCGTATAGACCTCAGGGACTTCGAGAAGCCCTTTCGACAATTCCGGATCGGCCTTGTAGGCGATGTATTGCGTCGGGCCCAGGATCGAGGCATCGATCTCCTTGTTGCGGAAGGCGACATCGCGAGCCGAGGCCTCGCCCATGATCGAGATCGCGACCCGGTCGGCATGGGGCTTGCCCGGCTTGTAGAACTTCTCCCAGCGCTCCGCGACAAGACGGGAGCCGGGGACGTATTCGACGAACTTGTAGGGACCGAGGCCAATCGGCTTTGTCGCGAAACTGTCCTTCGATGCTTCATCCGCTGGATAGATCGACGTCATGGCCTGGTAAAAGTTGAAACCTGGGTCGACTTTCTCGGTCAGCGTCATCTCAAGGGTCTGATCGTCGATCTTCTTCAGGCCGGAAATCTCCTTCGCCTGACCTTTCTCTACGTCTATCGCCCCCTTGATGATACGCACATAGCGCGCACCGGGATAGCCCTTCGCGCCATCCATCAGACGCGTGAAGGTCCAGATAATGTCGCCGGCCGCCATCTTGCGACCATTGTGGAAGAACGCGTCGTCGCGCAATTTGAACGTATATACGAGGCCGTCGCCGGAGACTGTGACCTCCTTGGCCAGTTCGAGAACCGGCTTGTTGGCATTTGCATCCCAGTTATAAAGCGCGCGGTGGATCGCCTTCGCCCAGATCTCGTCCTGGGCCCGGTTCGATGTATGGATGTCGAGGTTTGCGAAACTTGAGCCATACGGTGCCGTAAAGCGGATCGTGCCGCCCTGACGCGGTGTCTGCGCTTCGGCAACGCCACCGATAACCAAGGCAAGCGCTGTTGTTGCGATGAACTTCTTCAACACGGTTGATCCTCCCTCATGACGACGAGCCTCGCGGCATAACCGGCTGCTGCCGAACCGCTCGGTCTCGAGTATTCCGTTGCAAGTGCAATCCACTATCTGGGCGCGCCCCTCTTCGTTTTCTAAGTCACGCCAAGACGATCATAAACAATCGCACCTTCTCGGATCGTAAGATCGCAGTACGTATTGTCAAGAATATCCTCGGGCGTCGCAGTCAAGAGATTGCGGGAGAATACAGCGACATCGGCGAGCTGCCCTTCGACAAGACGCCCCTTGGTGTTTTCCAGCTTTTGCGAGAATGCCCCAAATTCGGTGAATGCTTGAAGAGCCTCCTCGATCGTGACACGCTCGCGGGCATCCATGACGGTGCCCTTCCAGGTCTTGCGTGTGAGCATGCTGTAGAAGTTGGGGAATGGATTGGGATCGCACACGGGCGCATCGCTTCCCGTTGCGGGTTTCAGGCCCAGATCAAACCAAGTCCTGAAGGGATAGCTGCTCAGTCCCCTCTCCTCCCCGAGCACCGACACATAAGCATCACCGAAATCATAGATGAAGACCTGTTGCGGGCAGGGATAGATGCCGGCCTTGAGCATGCGCCGATGCTGCTCGGGCGTTGAGAATCCGGAATGCTCGATGCGGTGGCGTCGATCCGGATCGGGGATCGCGGCAAGAGCGCGCTCATAGGCGGTAATCAGCTGCTCGATTGCAGCATCGCCGATCGCATGGCATGCAAGCTGATATCCTTTGGCGTGAGCATCCATGACGAGCTCATTGAGTTCATCATCCGTCAGAATCTTGATGCCCGTCGTCTGATCCTCGCCGAGATAGGGTTTCGACATCCATGCCGTACGACCACCTGCAGAACCATCGAGGAAATACTTGACGGCACCGATCATCAGCATGTCGTCGCCTGTGCCGGAAATCAGACCTGCCTCGTAGCACTGAGGCACGATGGTACGATCAGGATCTCCCAGCAGGGTCAACCAGGTTCTGACAGGCAGCCGGCCTTCCCGCTTGGCTCGGTGATAGGCGGCGATTTCCGCAAAGCCCCCTCGCTGGCCGACCGCGGCATCCATGCAACTCGTGATGCCGTAGGACAGGAGATAGCGGCCGCCGCGCTCAATGGCAGCAACCAGGTCGTCTTCCGCCGGCGACGGAATGACGGCCCAGACAGGCCCACGGGCATTCTCGGCCAGGAGACCGGTGAGACTGCCGTTGCGCTGCTCGATCAGACCTCCGGGCGGGGCAGAAGAATTCTCGTTGATCCCTGCGAGTTCCAGCGCACGCGAATTGCAGATCGATATATGACCGCATGCACGCACGAGCATGACGGGATTGTCAGGTGCGGCCTCATCAAGCTCGGTGCGGTATGGATGACGCTTCACGTCGAGCTTGGTCTGATCGTAGCCGCGAGCAAGGATCCATTCGCCTGGACGGGTCTTGGCAGCGCGCGTCCGAATTCCGGAGAGAAGCGCATCCAGGCTCGGTGCCGCCGCAGGCGTCGCATCAACCCAGCTCATCATGAAACCAAGGGAAACGAGATGCAGATGCGAATCGTTGAGTCCTGGCGTGGCCAGGCGGCCATTCAGGTCGATCACACGCGTCTTCGGACCGATAAGCGGCGCAATTTCGCTCTGCCGTCCAACAGCCAGGACCCGCCCCTGCCAGATTGCGATGGCCTCGGCCACTCCTTCCTCTCGTCCGCACCAGATCGGACCGTTCTGCAAAACAACATCTGCTTTTGGCGACACGGCGGCTTTCTCCTTAAGTGCATTCCTGGGTGCTCATCCGCCCGCAGCAGAGCTCCGTCCGGACGAGCAGAGCGGATCGGTCATAGTGCATCGAGAGGCCAGATGGGCCTGCGGATATTCTTGTATGGCCGGTCCATGAAGTTTCGCGTGGACAATGCCCCGGTATCGACCTCGATCACCTCCCGGGCGATCGGTTCGAATGCGGCGCGGAAATGCTGCATCGATTTGACGATGACCGTCGATTTGCGGGTCGGATCGACCCCGAGCGACGTGAACTGCCCAAGGTCCGTTGCCTGCCCGTTATAGCTGATCACGATGATCTCGACACCACCGACGCGCAATAGGGCGCTCAGGCCGTAGTTGCGTCGTGCACCGCCGCCCATCGGCCCATAGGCGATAAAGCTGCCGTCTGTCAGAGCCGCCACGTAGGCCGTTATCTCAATGGGACCACCGCCCATGGAAGGATCGACCTTGCCTCCGAGCTTGAGAGTGACGCTGTTGCCGACACCCGCTGCCTGAGCCTGCAGGGCGGCTTCGGGATCGCAGATGGCATGGAAGCCGACATTCTGCAGATCCGCGTCGAGCACAGCCTTGAGAAGGTGGGTCGCATCGCCATAGGCGCCGGAGCCGGGATTGTCCGAGTAATCAGCGATGATGAGAGGTCTGTCGGCGCCCTTCTCGCCGGCCTTGGCCTTCGCGATGGCAACGTCCAGCGGCGTGAACTGGATGGACGAAAACGCCCGCTGATCCCACACATAATCCATCAGCTCGTCAGCGATGGACTGCGCAGCTGCCAGATCATTAGCTGTCACCGCAACCGACGGGCCAATGTCGTGGACGTCGGCCGACGAGAAGCCGGCTTGGATGCTCACCGCGAGGGCTTGTCCAGCAGCCTCGATCCGGTCACCGCGGCGCAGAAGTTCCACCATGGGTGGCGAGGTGGTGCGCCCACCGTCCAGCGCATACAGGATCGGCCGGCGAGACACTGCGACCTTCGGCGTCACCTCTCCCGCCATAGCCTTTTCGAGAAGCTCTGCGGCCTGCCAAGTCCGCTCGTACTGATCGACATGCGGATAGGTCCGATAGGAAATGAGCGCATTGGCATTGTCAGCCATTTTCTGCGTCAGTGTCGCGTGTAGGTCCAGCACAGCCATGATCGGCGTTTCCGCGCCAACCCGGGAGCGGATGCGGGCAAGCAGTTCTCCTTCGCCGTCATCGTGCGACTGCGTCGACATCGCGCCGTGCAGATGCAGCAGAACCCCGTCTACTCCGTCGCAGGCGCTGAGAATCCGCTCCGATATGGCGTCGAAGAAAGCATCCGTCACGCGGCCGGACGGGTTGGCCGAGGTCACTATGGGGTGGACTACCCTCCAGCCGTATCTCTCGGCCGCCTCGAACGCGGCTCCCATCGAGGTGCGTGTGCCTGCGAACGCGCCAGGAATATCGTTGTCGAGATAGTAGCAGCTGTTTCTGAATGCGTTCTCGTCGGTTACTTGAACACTGAACGTGTTCGTCTCGTGCATGAACTCCGCCACAAGAACGCGGTTAGTCATATCGCTCCACTCCCCATAGCCCTAGCCCCTCACCGGCCATTATCGCCCACCTCTCTCGGGTGCTTAGCGCGACCAATTTCGATAGATGGTGACAAAGGCGAAAATTTTCTTCAAATATCAACTTCTGCTCAATTCATTCATTTTTGATATAAGGCACAATAAGTGTGACGATATCTCCTAGACACATAGAGATCTTCCATGCCGTCATGCTGGCCGGAAGCGTGACGCAGGCCGCCATCACTCTGCGCACCTCACAGCCGACCGTGAGCCGGGAGCTCAAAGAGTTCGAGCATTCCCTTGGCTTTCAGCTCTTCGTCCGTAAAGGCAGATCTCTTGTTCCGACCGAGGCGGCGATTTCACTGCACCGCGAGGTACGCCGGTCCTTTGTCGGGCTAGAGGAGATCGGGCGGACCGCCGAGGCCATTCGTGCCAATGCCTCCTCCCATATCAAGATCGTGTGCATGCCCGCCTACAGCACAACCCTCCTCCCTCCCCTATGTCGGGACTTCGTCCAGGATAACGAATCCATCCGCCTGAGCATCTATGCGCTTGGCAACACGGTCCCGGCCACCGGCATCTCCGCTCAGCATTACGACTTCTGCATCGTCGAGGCTGATCTTGGCTTTGATGGATGGGTCTCAACCAGCGTCGTCGCCGGTGAGCAGGTTTGCATTGCGCCCAAAGGGCACCCGCTCACCCAAAAGGAGGTTCTGGCTCCTGCCGACTTCGAAGGCGTCGATTTCATCTACTTCTCGGCCGAGGATATGTATCGGCGCAAGCTGGACAATGTCTTTCGCGAGCATGGCGTGACCCGTCGGCTGAGAATGGAAGTGTCCACGGCGGCATCGGTCTGTTCTCTGGTGTCGTTAGGCGTCGGGGTGTCGATCATCAACCCGATCAGCGCAATGCATTGCCTCAATCAGGGTGTGGAGATGCGCCGTCTGTCGTTCTCAATTCCCTATACGGTACGTCTGCATAAGAACCAGAACACGAGTAGCCCCCGTTCCCTCAACACCTTCGCAGAAAGTTGCACAGAGGCGATCGAGAATATCCAGCAACAGGTGCAGGAGCGTCTCGATGGCAATACCAGAGCGCCTGATGCCATTTAACTGCGTGGACAAGGCTGCCGGCACTTACTGCAGGACTGGTCGAGAATTCCTGCCGCACCTTTGCTCCGAATGATATGCAGAGGAGCATAAGCGAGCGTTTCTGCTCACCGGCCCGAGTTTCTCTCCAGGAACGACTCGAACAACCGGTCGTGGCCCATCTGGCCGCCTTTGAGCATCACGAGCATGCCATCTCTCGAGGCATCGTCGCTACGTGCCAGGCTGATGGCGACGCCGTTGCTGATCTGGCTGTGATAGCCAAGCCCCCAATAGCCGAGACGACCGACGATCCGGCTCGACGTGTCGCCGCCGGCGACCGCCAATCGACGGACGGGATGACGCCGCAGGATCGCGTCGACGAGTGAAGCGCTGACTTCAGCGAGACTGGCAGCCGCAGCGTGAGGAGCATCGCCTGCCTCGGGAGCCGTTGAGAGCATGACATGCTCGCCCTGGGCTAGCATGGCCACGGCCTTCGCAACGATCCGCTCACGCACGTCGGCGCTGGACAGGATGCTGGCAGGATCGATGGCGAGGCGCCTGTAAGATTGTGCGGCCGCCACCTGCGCCCTGGTCGTCGGCGAGAGGCTTCCCACGAAGGCAAGTACAGGCCCATCCGTGGAAACTGGCACCGGACTCACCGTCGGTTCTCTCGTCTCGAAGAAGGCTTCCGCGACACTGCTGGGTCCGAGAGCCAGCAGTGACCGTTGTCCGCTCTCGGTTCGGAGCAAACGGCCGATAGCTTCCACATGCCGCCCGTCGAGCGCATCGAGCAGCACAGTAGCGGCCGTCCGGGACAGACGCTGCCATTCCATGGCAAGGGCGTCTGGATCACCGATCAGCAGAGGCCAGTGAATGGCTCCGATATCTGTCATACCGAGAGCCGCGAGATGGTGCCACAGGTCGGCCTCTTTCATCGGCGTTGCCGGATGCCTGCTCATGGTCGGATGACGGTCGAGGCGGAAGACGTCGCCGTCGGCACCGAAGGACGCGAATAGGTTGGAGAAGGCGCAGTATCGTCCGAGCGACGGTTGGCCGCCGACGATGGCAACAGTTTCGTGCGTCACATATTCACGTAGGATCGCAGCGGCCACCGCGATGTTTCCGAGCTCCGGTGCGCTGTCGAAGGTCGAGCAGCATTTGTAATGCAGGATGCGGATGCCGAGATCGCGGAAGAACGCGCCTACTGGCGCGAGCTCATTCCGCATCTCCTCCGGCGACATCGCACGTGCCGCACCCGCAATGCCGACGGCGTCGAGATCTCCGACCTGCGCCAGTTGCTGTGCCTGCGGCACGCGCAGGAAAAGAAAAGCGCGGCGGCCGCGCCGCGCCAGCGTCGCGAGCGTATCCGTCGCGCCCGTGAAATCATCTCCGTACCATCCATAGGACGGCATCACGGCAGCCTCCGTCCCTTTAATGCTTCGCGAAGAAGCCGAATGCATCGGCGAGCGCACGATACTGCGTGCGGGCGCTGCTCACGCTCTCGCCGGATTCCACGAGCCGCCAGGCTTCGCGGATGCTGGCGACACCCTCCGCCGGACCGCCTGGATGAGCCATGATCCCACCGCCTGCCATGAAGAGAAGGTCGGAGGTGTTCACGGCACGATAGGTCTGCTCCACCGTTCCGGCCCATTGCCCGGAGGAAAATGCGGGCATCACCCGATCGTCCGAGTCGCAGAGCTGTGTCAGGCAGTCCTTTGCGCTGTCCACCACCTCTTCGTCGGCCTGCGCGAATTTCCCGCCCAGGCCATGCACGTGCATGTGATCGACGCCGGACAGGCGCCAGAGCGTCTGATAGGCCTGGAAGCCGATGCCGAGCGCGGGATGACGGGAGAACGCGCCGTAGCCGTTACGGTGACCGTGGATCACGAGATCCGTGCTGCGTCGCAGGGTCTCGATGCTGGAGAAGCCGCACCAATTCAGGCTCGCCATGACGCAGGTTCCGCCCTCGCTTGCCACCAGATCCGCATGCCGGCGCATGGCGTCCATCTCGTCGGTGATGTTGAAGGCGACCATGACATGCTTGCCGGTTCTGTCCTGATGCCGGCGCACGGCAGCCATGACGGCCGGGATACGGGCGGACAGAGGCGCGTGGATCGGGTTGGCAGCGATCTCGTCGTCCTTGATGAAATCGAGTCCGGCCGCGCACAGGCGTTCCACCAGCGACGCGATTTCTTCTGCCCGCAGTCCGACATTTGGCTTGATGATCGAGCCGATGAGCGCGCCCTGCGCGACGCCGGTCAGCCGGCGCGTTCCTGCGATGCCCTGGCGGGGCAGCGCATAAGCCTTCCGGTAGGTGCCGGGCAGCTTGAGGGATTCGAGCCGCAGGCCGGTCACCTCGCCGAGATCGAAGAGATTGCCGGCCACGGTCGCGGCGAGCGTCGAGAGGTTGACGCCGACATTCGCAACCGGGAAGCGTACGACCACCTCGCCGCGGCGGGAGGGCGCCGACACATCTTTGTGGTCGAGCCAGGCACTGTGGACGGAGGGCTGCGCAACCTCACCCAGATCCCTGATCGCGACGACATTGGCGCGGGCCCGCTCGCGCAACTCGTCGGTTTCACCTTCGACGCGGGTGAAGGTGCCGCAGGATTGCTCGCCAGCAATGACCTCGGCCACCCTCTCGAGCGGCAGCGGCGTTTCGACGAGATAGGTCGCCTCGTAATGTTCGTCCGACATGGCGAGTCTCAAAGCTGCGAGAGATCAGGGAACGGCCGGACGGGATTGCGCCCGTCCCAGCCTTCCGAGGCCTCCCTGATCAGCTGGAACATCTTGCCTTTCGGCCCCGCCACTTCCGACAGCTCGATCACGGTGCCCGGGTGGTACTCGGTGTCGAAATAGACGAAGCGCCCGCGCTCGCCGACCTCACCGCTCATCACGGGAACGAAGCCCTGCTTCATCAGTCGCTCGAGATCGGTATCGTAGGTCTCGGTCCAGTAGGCAACATGCTGCAGGCCGCGATGGCCGGACTGCTTGAAGTCGCGATACATGGAGGGCGCGTCGTTGCGGGTCTGGATGAGTTCGATCTGGAGCGGACCGGAATTGGCGAGCGCCACCGAATTGTGCGGCCGGTAGCTCTCACCCCGATAGGTGTAGTTCACGATCGGCACCTGCTCCTTGTAGAAGAACGGGCCGACGCCGAGAACGCGCGACCAATAATCCATGGCGGCCTCGATGTCGTCGACAACGTAGCCTGCCTGCCTGATCTCTCCGAGAAATCGGCTCATATCCTACCTGCAGTTTTGATGGAGGCGCGGCGTCCTGAACCGCGCCCGAGGAAAGAAGGGATCCAATGGTTTGCATCGAATCCCGCGACGTCCGTCAGGCGAGCGTGCCGACCACGCTCTCGAGATGGCCCCAGGCCTCGGGACCGAACTTCTGCTTCCATTCCTTGTAGAAGCCGGCCTCGCGCAGCTTCGCACGGAAGCTGTCCGTGTCGCATTGGTTGAAGGCCAGTCCCTTGCTCTGAAGATCGGCCTGCACGGATTCGTTGAGAGTCTTGATATCCTGGCGCTGCTTCAGGCCCACCTCGTTGATGGCGCGCGAGACGATCTCCTGCACATCGGCCGGCATGCCGGACCATTGGCGGCCGTTGGCGATGAACCAGTAGCCGTCCCAGATATGGTTCGTGAGCGCGCAGGACGCCTGCACCTCGTAGAGCTTCGCCACCTGGATGATCGGCAGCGGGTTTTCCTGCGCGTCGACCACCTTGGTCTGCAGCGCGGTGTAGACCTCGCTGAACTGCAGGCTCGCCGGCGCAGCACCGAGGCCGGAGAACATGGAGATGCTGATCGGGCTCACCGGAACGCGGATCTTCAGGCCCTTCATCGAGTCCGCGCTTTTGATCGGTGCGCCGCTCGTCGTCATCTGGCGGAAGCCGTTGTCCCACATGGTCTCGAGCGCATGCAGCCGGGAATCGGCGATCGCCTTGCGGACGAAGGCACCGACAGGACCGTCCATGGCGGCCCAAACCTGATTGTAATCCTTGAACGCGAAACCGACGGCGTTGATCGCAGCCACCGGCACGAGGGTCGCGATCACCAGCGCGGAAGGCGTGAAGAACGTCAGAGCGCCGTTGCGCACCTGGGAGAGCATGTCCGTATCGCCGCCGAGCTGGTTGGCCGGGAAGATCAGCATCTCGACGCGACCGTTCGTCTCTTTCGCAATCCGGTCGGCGGCTTCCTTGGCGCGGATATTGAGCGGATGGCTGAGCGGCAGGTTGTTGCCGTAGCGCAGCGTAATCTCGGCGGCGTGAGCGTAGCGCGGGATCGAGAACAGGCTGACGGTGGCCGGAGCTGCCCCAATGCCTTTGAGAAGCGTCCTGCGGCTGATGGGCATGGCGAGATTCCTCCCGAAAAGATGGTTTTGCTCTTTGCGAAAAGAAAAATCAGTCATATTAATGATGCGGTCAAATCAAAATTTTGATGTATTTTGATGTAACTCCATGAGCATTCTGGTCGATACTTCTTCCCTCACCCGACGCGCCACAATCGTGGACATCGCGCGGCTTGCCGATGTCTCGACGGCCACCGTCGACCGGGTTCTCAACGGCCGGCAGGGCGTGAAGGCGGCGACGGTCAAGCGGGTCATGAAGGCCGCGGCGGAGCTCGGCTACGTGGACGAGAGCGACGAGCGGATCCGGGATGTGCGTCCGCTGGCTCAGATCTCCTTCATCCTGCCCCAGGGTACCAACCGCTACATCACGATGCTCGGCCGCATGATCAACGAGATGGTGCCGCAGTTCGAACGCTTTTCGCTCAAGCCCACGGTCGAGTACATCGACAGCTTCAATCCCGACCTGCTCGCGAAGGCGCTGCATCGTCATGCCAAGCACGCCGACGGCATCGCCTTCATGGCCATCGAGCATCCAATGGTGCGCGAGGCCGTCAACCGCATCACGGCCGCCGGCACGCCGGTGGTGACGCTGATCTCCGATGTGGCGAGCCCAGCCCGCACTGCCTATTTCGGCCTCGACAACCGGGCCGCCGGGCGCATGGCGGGCTATCTTCTGGCGCGTTTCATCAGCAAGCGTCCCGCCAAGGTCGCCATGATCGCAGGAAGCCTGAGCTACCGCGCCCATGGCGAGCGCGAGATGGGCTTCCTCGACATCCTACAGGAACTCTACCCCGACATCGAGGTCGTCGGCCTGCGCGAGCGACATGACGACGAGGCGCTCAACTACCGTCAGATGCGGGCGCTCCTCTCCCACCATCCCGATCTCGATGGCATCTACAATATCGGCGGTGGCGCTTCCGGCATCGGCCGTGCGCTCAAGGATGCGCGGCGCGAGAAGAGCGTGGTCTTCGTCGGTCACGGGCTGACGAGCGACACCCGCGAGTTCCTTCTCGACGGCACGATGGATGCCGTCATCACCCAGAGCGCCGAAGACACCATCGCAAAATGCGCCGCCCTGTTCCGCGACCTGCGGGAGGGGCAAAAACTCAGCCCGCCCGATCCCATGAGGGTCGAGGTCGTCTTCAGGGAAAATCTTCCCTGACAGCGACCATCTACACCAACGAAGAACAAAAGCAGCAGACACAGCCCAAGACGACGGAGGAGACAATGACCATGGCAACAGAGAGCATCGCCATCGGCGAAATCGAGGACATGCCGACCGGCCTGAAAAGCGGTTCAGCGCTCCTCAAGCCTATCGAGATGATCGCTTCTGCCATCCTTGTGGCGATCATCGGTCTGCTCCTGATGGGCGTAACCTCGCGCTATGTGCTTTCGCTCCCTATCGTGTGGATCGATGAGGCGGCCGCCTTCTGCTTCCTCTGGCTTGCCATGCTCGGCGCCGTCATCGCCATCGACCGCAACGAGCACCTTCGCCTGACCCTGTTCCTGCATATGTTTCCGGAGAAGCTGCGCGGCTTTTTCGGCGCATTGGGACCGCTGCTCGTTGCGGTCTTTCTCCTCGGCATGCTGTGGCCTGCCATCGACTACGTGATCGAGGAATCCTTCATCACGTCGGCCGCCCTCAACATTCCCATGAGCTGGCGCGTCGCCGCTCTCCCGGTCGGCATCGGCTTGATGGCGCTGCTGGCGCTCCGGGAAACCTTGCGCGCCGCCAGGATGTCCGAGATCATCGCGGCAGCGGCGACGATTGCTGTTGCGGGCGCGCTGCTGTGGCTCGTCTCCCCATCCTTGCCCTCCCTCGGCCACATCAATATTCTCATCTTCCTCGTCGGCTTCGTTGCCTTCTTCCTCGCCATCGGCGTGCCGATCACCTTCTGCTTCGGGCTCGGCGCGCTCACCTTCCTCACCTTTACCAGCTCCGTGCCGACCATGGTGATGATCGGGCGCATCGACGAGGGCATGTCGAGCCTCATCCTCCTGTCGGTTCCGATCTTCGTGCTCTTAGGCTGCATTCTCGATGCCACCGGCATGGGCAGGGCGATCGTCGAGTTCCTTGCATCGCTGCTCGGGCACGTGAAGGCCGGCATGTCCTATGTGCTGCTCGGCTCGCTCTTCCTTGTCTCCGGCATTTCCGGCTCGAAGGTGTCGGATATGGCCACCGTCGCTCCGGCCCTCTTCCCGGAAATGAAGCGGCGCGGCCATAAGCCGAAGGAGATGATCGCATTGCTTGCGACCGGTGCTGCCATGGCCGATACGGTGCCGCCCTCCATCGTGCTGATCGTGCTCGGCTCCGTCGCCGGCGTCTCCATTGCCGGCCTGTTCACCTCGGGCTTCGTCATCGCCATGGTGTTGCTCGTCGGCCTTGCCATCCTCGCGCGCTGGAAGGCCCGCGGCGAGGTGATGGACGGCATCCGGCGGGCTCCGTTGAGCGCGGTTGGCAAGGCGCTGGCGGTTGCGGCTCCTGCTCTCGTGCTGCCCTTCCTGATCCGCAGCGCGGTCGGCGGCGGCGTGGCGACGGCAACCGAGGTGTCCACCATCGCTGTGCTTTATGCCATGATCATCGGCATGGTGCTCTATGGCGGCATCCGGCCCGGCAAGATCTACGATATGCTGGTCGAGACGGCGGCCCTCTCGGGTGCGATTCTGGTCATCCTCGGCACCGCCTCGGCCATGGCCTGGGCGCTGACGCAGACCGGCTTCGCCTTCAAGATGGCCGCGTTGGTCACCGATCTGCCGGGCGGCTGGATCACCTATATGCTGGTGACGATTGCCGTCTTCATGGTGCTCGGCTGCGTGCTCGAAGGCCTCCCAGCCATCGTGCTGATGGCGCCGATCATGTTCCCGATCGCGAAGAATCTCGGCATCAACGACATCCATTATTCCATGGTGGTCGTAACCGCGATGAATGTGGGCCTGATGGCGCCGCCCATCGGCATCGGCTTCTATATCGCCTGTAAGATCGGCAATGTCTCGCCGGACGAGGCCATGGGCGCCATCTGGCCCTATATCGGAGCGCTTTTCATCGGTCTTCTCGTCATCGCCATGATCCCGGCCCTGTCGATTGCTTATCTCTAGAGCATCGGGCCCAAGAGTGGGTCCACTTTTTGAAGAGCGCATCGTGCGGAAAACCGAATCCGCTTTTCCGCACGATGCGCTAGATGTTTAGTCCCGGCATTTGGTGGAGCGGGTCGAGCCTGAAGCGTTGCGGCTCGCTTGTAAAGATCTTGCAGATGTACTCGTAGGGGGTGAGGCCGCGCAGGGTCTTGAGCCGGCGGGCG